>NZ_CAXBOV010000021.1:0-73726 GCF_963977355.1 uncultured Halopseudomonas sp.
CCTCTTATTATTAGAGCGGCCTCTGAGGCTAGGATTAATGAAAACCTTCAGCGCCAAACCTGAAAGCGTAAAACGCGATTGGTACATAGTAGACGCAACCGGACTGACCTTGGGTCGTCTGGCTACCGAAGTTGCCACCCGTCTGCGCGGCAAGCATAAGCCCGAGTACACTCCGCACGTGGACACCGGCGATTACATCGTCATCGTCAATGCCGAGAAAGTACATGTGACCGGTAAAAAGGCACAGGACAAGATCTACTACAGCCACTCCGGTTTTCCGGGCGGTATCAAGTCGATCAGTTTTGACAAGCTCGTGATTCGCGCTCCAGAGCGCATCATTGAGTCTGCCGTAAAAGGCATGTTGCCGAAAAACCCCTTGGGGCGTGCAATGTACCGCAAGATGAAAGTGTACAAAGGTGCAGTTCATCCCCATGCGGCCCAACAACCCCAAGAACTCAAGTTCTAACAGGAGCTCACTATGTCGGCGACACAAAACTACGGTACTGGCCGTCGTAAAACTGCCACCGCTCGCGTGTTCCTGCGTCCGGGCAATGGCAACATCCAGATCAACAGCCGCACCATCGAGAACTTCTTTGGTCGTGAAACAGCGCGCATGGTTGTACGCCAGCCGCTGGAACTGACCGAGAACGTCTCCAAGTTTGACGTGTTCGTTACCGTTAAAGGTGGCGGTACTACAGGTCAGGCAGGCGCGATTCGTCACGGCATTACACGTGCCCTGATGGAATATGACGAGACTCTGCGTGGCGTGCTGCGTAAAGCGGGCTTTGTCACACGTGACGCTCGTGAAGTTGAACGTAAGAAAGTGGGTCTGCGTAAAGCGCGTAAGCGTCCTCAGTACTCCAAGCGTTAAGTCGCAAGACTTATCTCGAGAGCGCCCGGTATCCTTATGGAGCCGGGCGTTTTTGTTTGTGCGACAAAATGCCGCTAAGGCGGCGTACAGCCCGCAACGTCCCATAATTCGAAGGTTTGAGACAGTGGCGCAGGATGGTTTAGTGATAGTTCACCTTGTCAAAAAAGGGGTTTTTCATTAACATCGGTTTCATTTTGTGCAAGCGGATAAAAACTCTTAAAAGGGCTCTTAAAAGCCTGAATTAGCTGAGATGGGAGACGACTGGATGAGTAATGACGGCGTAAACAACGGCCGGCGTCGCTTCCTGGTAGCAGCCACAAGTGTTGTGGGTGCAGCCGGAGCCGTGGGGGTAGCAGTACCCTTCGTTGGATCGTGGTTCCCGAGCGCGAGGGCCAAAGCGGCTGGCGCGCCGGTCAAGGTAAACGTAAGCAAGCTCGAGGCCGGTCAGCAGATCGTTGCCGAATGGCGTGGTCAGCCAGTGTTTGTCTCCAGACGCACCCAGGAAGCACTGAAGACGCTTGAGGAAATGAATGACCGGGTGGCTGACCCACAGTCCGAAGCCGCGTCGCAGCCTGACTACGTGGAAGGTATTGCTCGCTCCATCAAGCCGGAAGTTCTGGTCGTGATGGGGATTTGCACCCACCTTGGATGCTCTCCGCTGTTTCGCCCGGAAGTCGCATCGGCTGACATGGGCGCTGAGTGGAAGGGCGGTTACTTCTGCCCGTGCCATAGCTCACGTTATGACATGTCGGGTCGGGTATTCCGGGGCCAGCCGGCGCCACTGAACTTGCCGGTTCCTCCCCATAACTATGAGTCCGATGATGTCATTATCATCGGCCTGGATCCGGAGACTGTCTGATGGGTAAGCTGAATAACTGGATCAATGAGCGTATGTCGGTCAACAGGGTGGTCGAAGATCACCTGACCAAGTACTACGCGCCCAAGAACTTCAACTTCTTTTATTTCTTTGGCTCCCTGGCCATGCTGGTACTGGTTAACCAGATCATCACCGGCATCTGGCTGACCATGAGCTACGAGCCATCCGCTGCGGGCGCGTTTGCGTCTATCGAATACATCATGCGTGATGTCGATTACGGCTGGCTGCTGCGTTATATGCACTCAACTGGCGCGTCAGCGTTCTTTGCGGTGATCTATCTGCACATGCTGCGCGGTATCATGTATGGCTCATACCAGAAGCCCCGCGAACTGATCTGGCTGTTCGGTATGACCATCTACCTGGTGTTGATGGGTGAGGCGTTCATGGGCTATCTGTTGCCTTGGGGACAGATGTCCTACTGGGGTGCGCAGGTGATTATCTCGCTGTTTGGTGCGATCCCGTTCATTGGTCCTGATCTGGCCCAGTGGGTTCGGGGTGACTACCTGATTTCCGGTATCACACTGAACCGCTTCTTCGCGCTGCACGTGATTGCGCTACCGATCGTATTGCTGGGTCTGGTTGTGTTGCACATCATCGCGCTGCACGAAGTAGGTTCCAACAATCCTGACGGTATCGACATCAAGAAGCACAAGGATGAGAACGGCAAGCCGCTGGACGGCATCGCGTTCCACCCTTATTACACGGTCAAGGATATTGTCGGTGTAGTGGTCTTCCTGTTCGTCTTCTGCATTGTGGTGTTCTTCTTCCCGGAGATGGGTGGCTTCTTTCTTGAACATCCCAACTTCGAAGTAGCCAATCAGTTGAAAACGCCTGACCACATTGCCCCTGTGTGGTATTTCACGCCCTTCTACGCCATCCTGCGGGCGGTTCCGGCCATCGGTGGCTCGGCATTCCCGGGCGTTCTGGCGATGGGTGCTGCAATTGCCGTACTGTTCGTGCTGCCCTGGCTTGACCGCAGTCCGGTCCGCTCTATCCGCTACAAGGGCTGGATGAGCAAGGTTGCGCTAGTCGTATTTTGCATCTCCTTCGTGATTCTGGGGATTTTGGGTGCAATCCCAGGTACCGACTTCCGCACATTGCTGTCACAGATCTGTACCGTACTGTATTTCGCCTTCTTCCTGCTGATGCCGTTTTACACTCGCATGGAGAAGACTAAACCCGTTCCAGAGAGGGTCACTGGCTAATGAAAAAGCAATTGATTGCACTGGTATTTGCCCTTGTGCCCTCGGTCGTCATGGCGGCTGCTACTAGCGTTCCACTTGAATCAGCTAATATCGATTTGAGGGACAAGGCTTCACTGCAGGATGGAGCGCGTACGTTCGTTAACTACTGCATGGGCTGTCATTCCACTCAGTATCAGCGTTACGAGCGTGTAGCCAATGACCTAGGGATTCCCGACGACCTTATGATGGATAATATGGTTTTCCCTGCGTCAGCCCTTATCGGTGAACACATGAAAATCGGTATGCGCCCGGAGGACTCCAAGCGTTGGCTTGGTGTTGCTCCGCCTGACCTGACCAACGTTGCCCGGGTGCGCGGTGAGGACTGGATTTATACCTACCTCAAAACCTTCTACATTGATCCGGAGCGCCCAGTTGGCGTCAACAACAAGGTATTCCCGAACTCGGCCATGCCGAACGTCCTGGAAGAACTGCAGGGTCGTCAGGTTATTGGCTGCAAGGCCATGCCTGTGAAGGTAGACGGTAAAGTCCAGAAAGACCCGCTCACTGGTGATACCGTAATGGACAAGCAATGTGACGTGCTCACCGTTGTCGAAGGCACTGGTGTGCAAAGCGAAGAAGAATTCGATACCACCATACGCAACCTGACGGCGTTTCTGGCTTACTCGGGTGATCCGATCAAGCTTGAGCGTCATCGTATTGGTACATATGTGTTGCTGTATCTGGCGTTCTTCTTTGTATTCGCCTATTTGCTCAAGCGTGAATATTGGAGAGATATTCACTGATTAGCGGATTCGTTGATCAAATCAGCGCGCCCTTTGGGGCGCGCTCTTGTTTCTGGGGTATAATCCCTACTTATTAAGTAATCGCAGGCCATTTTGATCGGCCTGCTTTTTTCATGCACACGCATTCGCGTGATCTGTTGTTACCGCAGTCCGCTACAGGATGAGGGTTGATTTATGGGCGTTACCGCCAACAAGCGTTCTTCGATGGCTTTTTTCTCCGATCCTAATGATCATTACTGTCACCGTGTACGAATCGTGCTGGCAGAAAAGGGTGTGACCGTCGACGTTATCAACGTCGAGCCCGATAACCATCCGGAAGAACTGGCGGAGAACAACCCTTACAACACCGTTCCCACGCTGCTGGACAGGGATCTTGTGCTCTATGAGCCAAACATCATGATGGAGTACCTGGACGAGCGTTTCCCGCATCCGCCATTGCTCCCCGTGTACCCGGTCGCACGCGCCAATACCCGTCTGCTGATGTTTCGCGTACAGCGTGACTGGTGTGGTCTGGTTGATGCCATCAGTAATCCCAAAACGCCTGCTGCAGCGGCTACCAAGGCCCGCAAGGAGTTGCGCGAGAGCTTGATCGGGGTCGCACCGGTCTTTGCCGAGATGCCTTACTTCATGAGCGAGGAGTTCAGCCTGGTTGATTGTTGTATTGCCCCGATATTGTGGCGTTTGCCTATCCTGGGAGTTGAATTACCCAAGCAGGCCAAGCCGCTGCAGGATTACATGGACAGGATTTTCCAGCGTGAGGGCTTTTTGGCGAGCCTGTCGGCTGCTGAAAAGGAAATGCAGTAACACCCACATATCCCAACAGTGTCCCCCCGAAGGAGGCCCGCATGGCTCAGATGAGCTCAAGCCGACCCTATTTGGTACGCTCGCTATACGAATGGATACTGGACAACGGCTGCACTCCCTATGTGCTCGTCAACGCCCAGTATCCGCAGACCAGCGTTCCGGATGCTTTTGTTGAAGCTGGTCAGATAGTACTCAATCTTTCTCCCAATGCGATTCGGCATTTGGAGATGGATAATGACAGGATTACTTTTGACGGTCGTTTCGGCGGCGTAGCTCAGCAGGTCTGGATTCCTGCCCTGGCGGTCATGGCTATTTATGCACGCGAGAATGGTCAGGGAATGGTGTTTGAAGTCGAGCCCTCGCCAGTTCCGCCGACTGACGATTCTGAAGGCGATGCAGCACCCAGTGCCGACGCTTCCAAAAAGGAAAAGGCCAAGAGGCCTGCTTTAAAAGTCGTCAAGTAGTTATAGGAGCACAAAAAACCCGGACCATTCACGCAAGTGGGTCCGGGTTTTTTGTTGCCCTGAAAGTTTCAGTTCAGTCTATATATTCAAACAGTTTGACGATCCGCTGCACACCACCTACCTGCTGGACAGTACTTACTGCCAGATCGGCCTCAGCCCGGCGCACCAGACCCTGCAGGTAAACAATACCCGCTTCAGTTGTCACCTTGATTCGGCGGCCTGGGATCGCGCTGTCAGCGAGCAGTCGTGCCTTGGCGCTGGTACTGATCAGGGCGTCATTGTTACGTGCCAATAGCGGCAGAGGGGGGCCTACAGTCAACTCATTATGTACCACCTTCACCCGTTGCACACGCTGGGCCACTGACCCAGCCAGGTCCTTTAGTTCCTGCCGGGGTACCTGTCCAGCGAGCAGGACAACGCCGTTGTAACTGGTAACAGAGAACCGTGCATCTCGTTCCAGCTCGATATTGGATTTGGCGATATTGACGTTGGTCTTTGTTTCGATCAATTGGTCGTCAATGGTACTGCCGAAGGTACGGGTACCCTTGTTGCTTTCAATGGGTGTGTCGCGTGTGGCGGTCAAGACGGAGCTGCAGCCGGCGAGTGATACAACCAGCAACAGACATAAAGCAGTCTTCATTCTTCACTCCCGAAAAGTTGACGGTCTATAAGATCACACAGGCAATGAATGGCCAGCAGGTGCACCTCTTGAATGCGAGCGGTGGAGCGGGCTGGAACACGGATCTCGGAATCTTCCGGAAGCAGTAGTGACGCCATGGCGCCGCCGTCACGTCCAGTGAGGGCTACTACCAGCATGTCGCGGTCATGGGCTGCCTGAATGGCTTGCAGTACGTTGCCGGAATTGCCGCTGGTCGATATTGCCAGCAGAACGTCGCCGGGCTGACCCAGGGCGCGGATCTGCTTGGAAAATATCTCATCGTAACTGTAGTCGTTAGCGATCGAAGTGATGGTCGAGCTGTCGGTAGTCAACGCCAGGGCTGGCAGACTGGGACGCTCGCGTTCGAAACGGTTGAGCAGTTCTGAAGAAAAATGCTGCGCGTCACCGGCAGAGCCGCCGTTACCGCAGGTCAGGATCTTGCCCTCGTTGAGAAGACTATTGACCATTAGCTGACTGGCCTGCTCGATACTCGGTCCAAGCACCTCCATGGCACGGGTCTTGGTTTCGATACTGTCGGTGAACAGTTGCCTAATACGGTGCTGCATATCCATAGAAAGATGACTCGCTAGCAGGTGAATGCTTCACGGATCCAGTTGTAGGAACCTGGATCGGCGGGATTGCCGTGTGCGGTTACGACGTCGAAACGGCAGGGTTTATCAGCCAGGTGGGGATGGGTCAGCAGATAATGCTGCGCCGCCGCGATCACTCGCTTTTGCTTGCGCCAGTCAATGCTCTCTACCGCGTTGCCCCAGCGACTGCTGCGTCGGTAACGCACCTCGACGAATACTACTGTATCGGCGTGACGCATGACCAGATCAAGCTCACCCATCTTGCAACGATAATTGCGCGCCAACAGGCGCATTCCAGCGTTCAGCAGCAATTGTTCGGACTGGCGCTCGGCCTGGTTACCGAGCTTCTGTTTTTCGGTCAGTTCGCTCATTGCACCCGGACGGAGGAGGTGGCAGATAGTTGTCCGCGCTCCATTACTCCCCAGCTTAGCTGGCGTTGGATGCGACCATCGGGGGACAAGGTGAGCTCGCCCGTGGCGCCATCAACTCGGGTGCTGGAAAATTGCTGCATCTGTGGCAGGCGCGAAAAAATGCGTTGAGCATCGATGCCCATGGCATACAGGCGACCCAGCGGACCCTGTGCTTGGGGCCAATTGTTGGTGACCTGACTGTAAAGTGCATCTTCACGGGTCAGTAGCCATGGGATCTCGGCAACCACTATGCCATCCATATCGGCATTTTGCTGTCCATCAAAACCCACCTGGTATACATGGGAGGTTGCGAAGACCGGCAGGTCAGCAGCGTACTGGAATGCCAGGGTAGGTTTGATCTGGCGGGCCTGTTGAGGATTGACGGCGATAAACAGGGCATCAAGATCCTGGCGCGGTGTAGGTTGGACCACAACGTTGCCGTCGAGCGCTCTGGAAACACGCTGTCCTCGCTGTTCGCTCTGACGTATCTGCAACAGATCGGCAATCTGGCCAGAAATCTCTGCCGGCTGGTCAATCACCACGCGACCTACCAGAACGCCGCCCATTTCTTCCCAAGTACGTCGGAACGACTCATAGGCCCGAACACCCCAGTCGGTGGTTGTGTGCAGTGCGCCCATCTGCCGATGACCCTGCTCCCAGGCCTGCATGGCTGCTGAGCGAGCTTCGTCCTCGGGTGCCAGGCCGAACTGAAACAGGCCCTGTGGATAGGGACCTTCCCGCTCTGCATAGTTCAGGGCCAGGGTGGGTATTGGCAGAGAACTGCGCGTTGCTAGGCGACCCACGCGCTCGCGATCCAGCGGGCCGATCACCCACTCGACGCCGTCAGCGACGGCCTGGGCATAGAACTGATCAAGGTTGGCGTAGGCGGTACTGTCATACAGGCTGACTCGGGGTTGATCCAGCCCCTTGCTCTGAGCCTGGTATTGGGCGGCCAGGAAGCCATCGCGCAGTGCTTCTGCAGCGCTGGCCAGTGGCCCTTCGAAGGGCAATAACAGGGCTATGTGCTGGGGGCGGCTGGCGTGTAGCTCCAGCAACTGCTGAATGGAGTCCGGGAGTGGTTGTGCGGCGGGATGGGCGCTGTTCTGCTCTTTCCATGCCTTGATTGCTTGCACCTGTAGATCGATATTACGAAATTCCCGTTGGATCAGAGCCAGCTCAATCCAGCTGCGCAGCTCGCCGTCGGCACTCTCTGCTGCTTTTGTAAGCTCCGCTGTTGGCACTTGCTGCAGGTTGTCCCAGATAGCCAAAAGGTTCGCGTTACGCTCACCGCCGGATAAGACACCATGCATGAATACACGCTCACGGGCGGCTTTAAGAGGCTCCCCGGTAGCACCCAAGGCCAACACGCGCAGGCGCTGGATTGCGACCTGATCAGTCAGCGGCAGGCTATCGATCTGGCTCATGGAGGGGTGCCGCAGGGCACGCAGGGCCATTTCCGGTCTTTTTAGCGCAAGGGCGCTTCGGGCCTGGAGTGTGCTGAACCGTACCTGCTGATCCAGTGGCAGTTCGCTTTGCGGTACACGCTGGAGAATCGACAGGACCTGCTCCGGCCGGTCAGCGTCGCTTGCTGCCTGCGCCGCGTAAAGACGCAATAGATTGGCTTCAGCCCCGGAATACTTGTCTGCATCGGCGAGTATTTTTTCTGCGGATGCCTGTGGCGTGCGCGGAAGCTCGCTGAGACTCTGGGGTGGACTGGCGCAGCCGACAACCAGCACGGCGAGTGCCAACGACAGTATTGGCAGGCGTTTATTGCAGGGCATGCAGCGGTATCCTTACGCAAGGGACACGTGATGTGTCCCGTTGGATTTCTTGCAGAAGTTATCTGCAGCATTGTAACCAAGGGGCAGGGCTCGCGCCATGTACTGGATCACGTCCTGTACAATAGTGACCACACCTTGATCGAGATTTGTCATGGCCACATCTACCGGTACGCTTTTCATTGTTGCCACCCCCATCGGCAACCTTCAGGACATGACTCCGCGGGCGCTGGAGGTGCTTGCTAACGTCGGACTTATTGCTGCAGAGGATACCCGTCACAGCGGCCGCCTGCTCCAACATTTCGGTATTTCGACACCCACTACGGCCTGCCATGACCATAACGAGCGCGACAAGAGCGCCAGGCTGGTAGAGCGCATGCTCGCCGGTGAAGATATGGCGCTGATCTCGGACGCAGGTACACCGTTGATTTCCGATCCCGGCTACCATCTTGTCCGTGCCGCTCGGGAAGCCGGTGTGCGGGTTTGTCCTGTGCCTGGGCCCTGTGCTCTGGTCGCGGCGCTGAGTGCCGCAGGCCTGCCTTCTGACCGCTTTGCATTCGAAGGGTTCCTTCCGGCAAAAGCCAGCGGTCGTCGTCAGCGTCTGCAGGCCTTGTCCAGCGAGCCTCGAACCTGGATGCTTTACGAAGCGCCGCATCGGTTGCTCGAGTGCCTGGAAGATATGCTGGATATCCTTGGGCCGCAGCGACAGGTTGTGCTGGCCAGGGAATTGACCAAGACCTTCGAGACCATCCGGGGTGCGCCCATTTCCGAGCTGGTCGAGTGGGTGCGGGCCGATAGCGATCAGCAGCGTGGAGAGTGCGTGCTGGTGGTTGAAGCGATGCCACCACGCAATGAGGACGAGGGGCTGGATCCTGAAGCCGAACGGGTGCTCGATTTGCTGCTCGAGGAATTGCCGGTAAAGCAGGCCTCGGCGCTGGCTGCCAGGATAACCGGACAGAAGAAAAACAGGCTTTATCAGATTGCCTTGGGCAAGGCCGCGAAGTAAACATCACGGCCTGACCCTTTTACCAGGCTAATCCGCCTCCAGAACCATGACTCGCTGGCCGGCTTTTACCGGTGAACCCGGCTGGACGTGCACGGAGGCAACCACCCCGTCGCAGGGCGCAAGCAGGGGGATCTCCATTTTCATGGACTCGAGTATTACCAACACGTCACCCGCCTTGACCTGGGCGCCTTCAGCGACTTGAACCTGCCACAGATTGCCGGCTATATGACTTTCTACTCCCTGCTGCCCAGCCTGTAAGGGCAAATCGATGCCCGTGTCTGCGGTTGGCTCTTCACTGGAGTAATCGGCCTGTCCGTTGGCAATCCAGCGTTCCCGCTCGGCATTGAAAGCAGCCTTTTGATGGGTGCGGAAAGCCTGGATGCTGTCGGCTTCCTGCTCCAGAAAAGACTGATACTCATTCAGATGCAGTTCGGTTTCCTCTATATCGAGAGTGTGGCGTCCCAACGGAAAGTCCCGGCGGATCTGCGTTAGCTCGTCGGCGGTGACTGGATAGAAGCGAATCTGATCGAAGAATCTGAGCAGCCAGGGCTGCCCGCCAAAGGCTTCAACTTCCCTGTAGCGATTCCACATCTGCAAAGTGCGGCCTACGAACTGATAGCCGCCTGGTCCTTCCATGCCATAAACGCACATATAGGCCCCACCGATGCCAACCGAATTTTCTGCTGTCCAGGTGCGTGCCGGGTTGTATTTGGTGGTAACGAGGCGGTGTCTTGGATCCAGCGGAGTGGCTACCGGGGCACCCAGATAGACGTCGCCTAGACCCATGACCAGGTAGCTGGCCTCGAACACGGTGCGGTACACCTCGTCCAGGTTTGGCAGGTCGTTGATTCGGCGAATGAACTCCAGGTTGCTTGGACACCAGGGTGCATCCTTGCGCACGGTGGTCATGTATTTTTCGATGGCCAGTTGGCATGCTGGGTCATCCCATGACAGGGGCAGGTGCACTATGCGAGAGGGTACCTTTAGATCGCGCGTTTGGCACACGTCCTCCCACGCGTCCTCCACGACCCGTAACAGCCGGTCGATCGACAGGGTTTCGGGTTGGTAGTGTACTTGCAACGAGCGGATTCCCGGCGTCAGGTCGTGAACGCCGTCCAGCTGCAACGCCTCCAGGGATTGCATCAGGGCATGCCCACGGAAGCGTAACACCAGATTAAGCTCTGGCTGGCCAATCTCCAGGAGCAGGTGGGTGTCACCTGATAATCTGGCGACCAGCCGGGTATCTTCATCACCAATGTCGAGAACAATGGGTGACTCGGGGGTGATCGAGGTGCTCGATGCCGGGCAGTGCGCACTCAGCTGCGCGATATCCTTCTGGCGCGAAGTAGCCAGCTCACGCGCGGTTTCCAGACTGACCGGGACAAAACGAATACGATCGCCGGCCTTGAGTTGGCCCATGTGCCACAGGTCCGCCTCAATAATGGTTACCGGGCAAACAAAGCCACCAAGACTGGGGCCGTCGGGCCCCAGGATCACAGGCATGTCGCCGGTGAAGTCCACTGCGCCTATGGCGTAGGGGTTGTCGTGAATATTGGAGGGATGCAGGCCAGCTTCACCGCCGTCCTCGCGTACCCACTCCGGCCGCGGTCCGATAAGACGCACACCGGTGCGGCTGGAGTTGAAGTGCACTTCCCATTCGGTTTCCAGGAAGCACTGCATATAGTTTTCGGTAAAGTATTCAGGTGCGGCATGGGGGCCGTAGATAACGCGTACCTCACGTACCTCTGGTAGCTCTATGCGTAAGCTGGATGGTAGTACGCTGCCACAGTGGCTGTCAGTGAGCGTTTCCAGGTGCAATACGTCGCCAGCGCGCAGGGCGCGACCGGTATGTCCACCAAACTGGCCCAGGGTAAATGTGCTTTTGCTACCCAGATAGTCGGGCAGCTGAATTCCGCCGCGGATGCTCAGGTAGCTGCGTGCTCCCGACCCTGCGATGGTACCAATGCTCAGTTGGGTGCCGGCTTTCACCCACAGGCAGGTGTGCATCGGGTGTTCAATGCCGTCGAGCATTACCGGTATATCGGCTCCGGTGACGGCAACCACGGCGTCAGTATTGAACATGAGAGTGGGGCCGCTCATGGTGATTTCCAGGCCGGCGGCGTCCTGTGCATTGCCCAGCAGACGGTTGCCCAGCTGCAAAGCCAGATTATCCATGGGCCCGGAGGGCGGGACGCCTACCGACCAGTAACCCAGACGGCCGGGAAAGTCCTGCACCGTGGTCTGGGTGCCGCCACTGATCACTTCAAAGGTACTGGCATGGTAGGTCAGGTCATCCAGGCAGCGTGTCCAGGGCTCGCCCGTAGCGAAGGGTGTGAAGGTGAGTATCTGACGCAGGTAATCACGGTTGGTCTCCACGCCATACAGCAGGGTATCGCCAAGGGCGGTATGCAAGGCGGTGCTGGCCTGCTCGCGGGTGGGTTCCCAACAGATGATCTTGGCTATCATCGGGTCGAAGTAGGGCGGAATTTCGCAGCCGGCCTCTACCCAGCTGTCTATACGCAATGCCTGACCATCTGCGGCTGGGAAGCTGACCGCGGTAAGCAGTCCGGGGCAGGGCTGGAAGTCCCTGCCTGGGTCTTCGGCATATACTCTAGCCTGTATGGCATGGCCCTTGGCGCTGAGGTTGGCACCAAGCTCGGAGAGCGGGGGTAGGTCGCCCGCGGCCAACTGGATCATCCAGCTCACCAGATCCACACCCCAGACCTGTTCTGTTACGCCATGTTCGACCTGCAGACGGGTATTGACCTCGAGAAAGTAGAATTGCGCAGCCTCGCTGTCATAGACGAACTCGACCGTGCCAGCGCTGCGATAGCGCACGGCACTGGCCAGGCGGATGGCCGCCTCACAAAGCGCTTCTGCCATGCCTTCAGGCAGGTTGGGTGCGGGGGTTTCTTCGATAACCTTCTGGTTACGGCGTTGCACTGAGCAGTCGCGCACGCCCAGGGCCAGAACCTCGCCCTGACCGTCACCAAAAACCTGTACTTCCAGATGACGAGCGCGCTGGATGTATTTTTCGATGAATACACCCGCATCGCTGAAGTTGTTCTGGCCGAGGCGCTTGACCGTCTCAAAGGCTTCGCTCAACTCCACTGCGGTGTAACACACACGCATGCCGATACCACCACCGCCTGCGGTGCTCTTGAGCATGACCGGGTAACCAACCTGTTCGGCGGCATCCAGTGCCGACTCCAGACTGTCGAGCAGGTCGGTACCTTCGAGCATGGGTACGCCATGCTCCTTGGCGAGAGACCGTGCGGTGTGCTTCAGGCCGAAGACACGTAATTGCTCGGGCGTCGGGCCAACGAAAGCAATGCCCGCGGCTTCACTGGCCTCCGCAAACGCAGCATTCTCAGACAGAAAACCATAGCCGGGGTGGATGGCTGTCGCGCCGCTCTGTTTAGCCGCAGCCAGAATCTTGTCCACGTCCAGGTAAGTGCCGGTGGCGCCACCCTCACCAAGGGAGATTGCCTGATCAGCCTGTTGAATGTGCAGACTGGCCGCATCGGCTTCGGAGTAGACGGCTATACCCTTGACCTCGAGGTCGTTGAGGGTTCGCAGGATCCGGCAGGCAATGGCACCGCGGTTGGCTATCAGTAATGTATCGAACATCTTGGATATTCCTCGGCCAGGTCGTCCTGGGTTATCCATTCTGTACTCCGCGGGGTCGTCCCTGCGGCAGCAAGTTTTTAACCAGCTTTCGGCTCTTCAGTCCCAGACCAGCACCTGGGCCGGTGTCGGGTTATAGCCGTTACAGGGATTGTTCAGCTGCGGGCAGTTGGAGATCAGCACGATGATGTCCATATGGGCGATCAGTTCTACATACTTGCCGGCACCGGATATGCCGTCTTCGAATGTCAGGCCGCCCTCGGGGGTCACCGGCACGTTCATGAAGAAATTGATATTGGCGCTGATGTCAGCCTTGCCGAGCCTGCCATCATGCAGGCAGGCACGTAGAAAGTTGTCGCGACAGCTGTGCATGTAGCGCGTGTTGAGTGCGTAGCGCACAGTATTGCTTTCCTGGGCGCAGGCACCGCCGAGTGTGTCGTGGCGGCCGCAGGTGTCGGCTGTAATGGTCAGCATCGGTTTGCCCAGATTGCTGTAGAGCACGCTGTTGGTGGTCAGATACACGCTGTTCTGTTTGCGCAGGGTGCGTTGCACGTCATAACGCTCGCGGGGGTTGCTGGCGCTGTAGAACAGGGTATCGACTGCCTGGTTGCCTTCCAGATCGTGCAGACGCAGGGTCTGACCGGTTTTGATGTCGAGCATGAAGGGCTCGCCCGCGCCAACAGTGGCCTTGTGGCTGGCGGTATCGGCAGTCTTGTCGCTGTGGGTCAATGACATGGTTGTAGCCCCTCAGAGGTGGATGCGATCGGTGTTGTGCAGTCCGCGAACGTTCTCTGCGCGGGTTTTGCGGCACAGGACGGTGATGCCATCGTCGGCTACCTGGTGCCAATCCAACTGGACCGGCTTGGGCGCATAGGCTGGAGCGGGATCCAGCGGATGTTGCAGCGCGGTCAGTACCACAAGTGTGTCCATTGGCGCGTAGAGCTCAATATGATCTCCCGCAACAGAGTTCCCTGAATGAAAAACGAAGCGGTCCTGGTCATCCACGGCCACCTTGCTGAACAGGTTCAGCGTCATCAGCAAATCCGCCAGTCCGAGATTCCATTTGCCCATCTCAACCAGCAGATTGTCCATGCCGTTGCGGAAGAAGCCGTTACGCAATTCCTGATAGCTGCCCGTACCGTATTTTTCCTGAACCTCCTCAGCGTTAAGCACGCCCCCGAAGCTGTCGCTCCAGCCGCAGGTGTCAGTGACGATGGCGGCCAGAACCCGGCCCATGTCGGAGTACAGACAGTGGCCTGCAGTGAGCTTGGCTGTATGTTGGCACTTGAGGCTGTCTGGCAGGTTCAGGCGCTCGCTTTTCTCATGGGCGTTGAAGAGCATCAGGCTGACATTGGCACCACCTTCAAGGTCCGTGATGCGCACTAACTGACCGCGCTTGAGAATAAAGGAGGTATGTCCGCCGCCTGGCAGGGTCTCGCTATAAAGAGTAGGGCGCATAGGCGCTGGAAGGCTCATTGGGTGACTCCTTGCTGATCGGATGGAAGCTCTTTCTGAGCAACATGGTCGGGCAGTGCGTCCAGCATCTTGCGCGCTGCCAGTCGATCGGTGTTGAGGGGGATGTCGTAGGTGATGCGCGCGCCATAGGCGCCCGGGGCCTGGGGGTCGGTGCGTACCTTGTCAAATACCAGTAGACGGGTACCCAGGGTAAAGCCCTCGGTCAGATCATGGGTGACCATGAATACGGTCAGGCCGGTTTTACGCCAAAGTGATAACAGCAGTTCGTGCATGTCCTTGCGCGTGCCAGGGTCGAGTGCGCCGAATGGCTCGTCCAGCAGAAGAATGCGCGGCGCTTTTACCAGTGCCTGGGCAATGGCCAGGCGCTGCTGCATACCGCCGGACAGGGCGTGGGGATATTTGTTGATCGCATCACCCAGGCCTACCGCTTTAAGCATTTCAATACTTTTTTCGCGAGCTTCGCGCCTTGCTCTGCCAAGCAGTCTGCCTATCAGGGGCGCTGCCTGAAGCTCCAGGCCGAGCATGACGTTGCCCAGCACGGTCAGGTGCGGGAATACCGAATAGCGTTGGAACACCACTCCGCGCTCTGGACCAGGCTCGGCCACAAGCGGTTGACCGTCCAGCAGAATTTTACCCCTGCTTGGTTCTTCCTGACCCAGAAGCAGTCGAAGAAAAGTGGATTTGCCGCAGCCCGAGGCGCCCACCATGGTGATGAATTCGCCGCTGGCAACTTCCAGATTCAGGTTTTCCAGCACAATGCTGTCGCCGTATTGCTGCCATATATGTTGAATGGAAATAGCGTTCATGTCAGTTGCCTCCCTTGGGCTCGAACCAGGGGAACATCACCCGGCAAAGCCCCTTGAGTGAACGATCCATGACGAAAGCCAGTAATGTGATCCAGGCGACATAGGGAAGGATGACGTCCATGGCCAGATAGCGTCGTACCAGAAAGATGCGATAGCCCAATCCATCCGTCGATGCTATGGCCTCGGCGGCAATCAGGAACAACCACGCAGGCCCGAGTGCCAGGCATAAACCTTGAAGTAGTCGCGGCAACAACTGGGGCAGTACTACCCGAATCAGTACTTGCCAGGTGCTAGCGCCCAGCGTCTGAGCCTTTATGAGAAGTTCAGCGGGGATCTCGCTGACCCGCTGTTGCATATCTCGAATCAGCACCGGTGTAATACCAATCACGATCAGCATTACTTTCGACAGCTCCCCCAGGCCCATCACAATAAACAGGATGGGCAGTATCGACAGTGGCGGAATCATCGAGATCACTGTCACAAGCGGGGAAAGCGGAGCGCGCACCATCGGGATCAGCATCATCAGGCCCAGCCCCAAACTGGCCGCGGCAGCAATGCCCAATCCGGTGCCCAGACGCTTGAGACTGGACGCCGAGTCTACCCACCAGAGATATTCTCCACTGCGGCGGTCAGGCGTGAAGGCCATACGATCTACTGCGTCGGCCATTTGCGTGAAGCTGGGCAGGAGCTTGTCGTTGGGGTTTTCGGCCAGACGTGCCTGTGAGCTGTATAGGTAAAGCACCAGCAGCAGTGCGAAGGGGAGCAAAATCAGCCCCAGCTTTGAAACCTTGCCGGGGGTGCGATTCATTAGTCGGGACATGGGCAGCTCCATGGGTTACAGGTAACGAGAACTCAGATGTCTGAGGTTCTCCCGGGCTTTTGTCCCGCCGTGTAACCCCCTGCCGGAGGTCGACAACTCTCGGACCAGGCGTCTGCGGCGCAGACCGGAACCCTAGTTGTCTATTGGTGCAAAGTTGTATCAGGCATGTGCCCGGCAACGCATCAAGGGTTCGAAACACCCGAGTCTCGTATGCTGTAGTAGCTAATGCAGGTGGTGTGCCAGTTTGTCTATTACACGGTTTTGCGGGGGCTGCACCGCAATGGGGCAAGTGATGAGTGAAAAATGAATCGCAATTATGCTCTTATTTGGGGCGCTTTATGCTCCACCAGGGTGCGCATTCAGTCAAAGCTTGCCGTGTCCGGCGAACAACGATAATCTCCACCACAAGAGTTGGCTGGACAGTCGCCGTATCGCTTGCGATAGGGAGGAAAGTCCGGGCTCCATAGGGCGGAGTGCCAGGTAATGCCTGGGGGGCGTGAGCCTACGGAAAGTGCAGCAGAGAGTAGACCGCCGATGGCCCCGAAAGGGGATCAGGTAAGGGTGAAAGGGTGCGGTAAGAGCGCACCGCGCGACTGGCAACAGTTCGTGGCATGGTAAACCCCACTCGGAGCAAGACCAAATAGGAACCCATCGGTGTGGCCCGCACTGGGTTCGGGTAGGTTGCTAGAGGCAGTCAGTGATGGCTGTCGTAGAGGAATGACTGTTCACGACAGAACCCGGCTTACAGGCCAACTCTTATTTTTTCTATCGTCGTCTCCAATCGAGCGACGCGCAGTGAAAACCCTCCGTGTTATACCAAAAAAATCTTAAACCTAATGTATTACATTAAGTAATACAGCCATCCTCTTGGGATACCTCATGTTGAGGTCTGCCAGTTGAAGCATTTTCTCCGGTTTGCCCCTATTTTTCGAACTAACTCCCTGCCATATAAAGGTTTTTCCGTGAAGTCCTTACTTGACGGTGTGTGCGTGCGGTTCCTATAGTGTGCCGAAGTGGTGTGAAGTGGGTGAAAGTGGGTTGTTTTGGTAAATCCCGTCACTTTACAGGCCAACTCGGAAAGGGGAGTCAGCAGCGTGTTTCGTGGAGCAAATGCTATCAATCTGGACGCCAAGGGGCGGCTTGCGATGCCGGCGCGTTATCGCGACCGTCTCGTGGACCTCTGTGCTGGCCAGTTGGTAGCGACTATTGCTCTGGAAGAACGTTGTCTGTGGATTTATCCCATGCCCGCCTGGGAAGCGGTAGAAGCCCAGCTGCGCAAGGCACCTAACCTGAATCCAGCAGTCAAGCGCCTCAATCGTCTGCTGATCGGTAATGCCAACGAGATCGAACTTGATAGCAATGGCCGCTTTGTTGTGCCGCCATTGTTGCGTGAGCATGCCGGGCTCGACAAAAAGGTCATGTTGGTTGGGCAATTGGACAAGTTCGAATTGTGGAGTGAAGACGCCTGGGAGGCCACTACAGCGGGCTACCTGGATCAGGAACAGAGTCTGGGCGAGCTGCCGGACGTATTGCAGACTTTGAGCCTATGAACGCGCCAAATACTTTTTCTCACACCAGCGTGCTTTTGGATGAGGCCATAGAAGGTCTCGCCGTAAAGCCTGACGGCCTATATATAGATGGCACCTTTGGACGCGGGGGACACAGCCGCGCGCTCCTGGCCAGGCTTTCCGCCAAGGGCCGGTTGCTTGGGTTTGACAAGGACCCGGCGGCTATCCGGGTCGGTGCGGAACTGGCGGCCGAAGACGGCCGCTTTGTCGTTATACAAAGGTCTTTTGCCGATATGGCAGAAGAACTGCGTCAGCGTGGCATGCACGGTCAGGTTGATGGTGTCCTGCTGGATCTGGGTGTGTCTTCCCCGCAGCTGGATGATGCAGAGCGCGGCTTCAGTTTCATGCATGACGGCCCGTTGGATATGCGTATGGATCCGACCAGCGGCCAGAGCGCTGCAGAGTGGATCAACAGCGCTGCCGAGGAAGATATAGCGGCGGTACTCAAGGAGTATGGCGAAGAGCGTTATGCCAAACGCATCGCCCGCGCCATCGCCAATCGTCGGGTCGAGCTGCCTTTTGCGCGCACTGCTGATCTGGCTGAAGTGGTTAAAGTCGCCAACCCGGCCTGGGAAAAGCACAAGCATCCGGCAACCCGGGCTTTTCAGGGTATCCGCATTTTTATCAACCGCGAGCTGGACGACCTGGCTGATGGCCTAAAGGCCGCGCTCGACGTTCTGGCACCTGGCGGGCGACTGGTAGTGATCAGCTTCCACTCGCTGGAAGATCGCCTGGTCAAGCAATTCATGCGCCGTGAGGCCAAGGGCGCGCCGTTGCCACGTGATTTGCCGATACGCGCTGCGGATATCGACGTCAGCATCAATCTGGTGGGTAAGGCAATCATGCCTTCCGCTGCAGAAACGGCAATCAATCCCCGTGCCCGCAGTGCGGTACTGCGCATCGCCGAGAAACGCCCGTGAGCAACCAGGCTGAACTCCCGCTGGACAACCAGGAGCAGAAAGGTCTGCCGCGTAGCAGCGGTTGGTTGTTTATTGTCTGGGTTCTGGTGGTGGTGAGTGCGCTCGCGGTGTCATATAGCTCGCACTGGAGTCGAGTTCTGCTGAATGAGCTGGCTGCCGAAATGGACCAGCGTGAGGGCGCACAGGCTGAGTGGGGACGGCTGATTCTTGAGCAAAGTACCTGGACTGCGCACAGCCGGGTAGAAGCACTGGCAACCAACGAGCTGAAAATGCGCGTGCCGGAAGCCAGCGAAGTGATATTGGTGAAGCCATGATCTCGTTGAAGCCAAACGGTAGCTTGCACCCATGGCGTTTCCGCGTAGTCATTGGTGTGCTCGCCATATGCAGTGCATTGATCAGCTGGCGGATTGTCGAGTTGCAAGTGATGGACGGCGGCTTCCTGAAAAACCAGGGCGACAAACGCAGCATGCGTCATACCGTTATACCGGCTCACCGCGGACTGGTTACCGATCGCCATGGCGAGCCGCTGGCCGTCAGTACGCCGGTTCTGACCCTGTGGGCCAATCCCAGTATTCTGATTAATCATGAGCCACGGTGGAACGAACTGGCCAAAGCGCTGGGTACAGATCCGAAGACCTTCGCGGAGCGCTTGCGAGCCAACGCTGGTAAGGAATTCATTTACCTGCGTCGGCACATGACGCCCCAGGACGGTGCGACGGTAACTGCGCTGAAGATACCGGGCGTTAACAGTATCGAAGAATATCGCCGTTTCTACCCGACGGGCGAAGTGGCTGCGCATCTGGTTGGTTTTACCAACGTCGATGAAGCAGGTCAGGAAGGGCTCGAGCTTACCTACAACGACTGGTTGCAAGGTGTGCCGGGCAAGCGCCAGGTACTGCAGGATCGGCGCGGGCGGTTGATCAAGGATGTACAGGTGGTCAGCAACGCCCGACCAGGCAACGACCTGGCCATGTCGATCGATCTGCGCCTGCAATACATTGCCCACCGCGAGCTTCGTGAGGCACTGAAGAATTTTGGCGCCAAAGCGGGCTCGGCGGTACTGGTCGATATTCGTACCGGCGAGATTCTTGCCATGGCCAATCATCCGAGCTACAACCCCAACAACCGAGCCAACCTCAAGCCCGACATGATGCGCAACCGAGCGCTAATCGATGTATTTGAGCCCGGTTCGCCTATCAAGACATTTACCGTCACAGCTGCCCTGATGAGCGGTCGTTACCAGCCCACCACGGTCATGGATACGCGGCCCGGCACCATGCGCGTGTCAACAATGACCGTCAGGGATCACCGGAACTACGGCATGCTCGACTTGTCGGGCGTGATCATGAAGTCGAGCAACGTTGGATCGGTGAAGCTGGCACTGGATATCGGTGCAGAAAATATTCACAACCTGCTGCAACAGCTTGGCCTGGGTGAGTACACCGGCTTGGGCTTTCCAGGTGAAAGCACGGGTAGCTTGCCGAGTCATCGCAAGTGGCCTCTGGTTGAGACCGCGACCTTGTCTTATGGCTACGGGATCTCGGTAACTGCCACGCAACTCGTCCAGGCATATGCTGCTTTGGCGAACGGTGGCCGCCGTTTGCCCCTTTCCCTGCTCAAAGTGAGCGAGCCTTCGGAAGGTACTCAGGTCATCCCGGAGCATATAAGCAAACAAATGCTGACGATGTTACGCGGCGTAGTTGATAGCGAGGGCGGAACAGGTTCACGTGCCCGCGTTCCCGGTTACCAGGTGGGCGGAAAAACCGGCACGGTGCATAAGGCTATTAATGGTGGCTATGCCGAAGACCGTTATCGTTCGGTCTTCGCCGGTATAGCCCCTATCAGCAATCCACGCTTCGCAGCGGTGGTAGTCATTGATGAGCCAAGCAAGGGCGAATACTACGGTGGCCTGGTGGCTGCACCTGTATTCGGTGAAATCATGTCCGGCGCGCTGCGTCTGCTGAATGTGACGCCCGATGATCTGCCGGCGCTGCAGCAGGTTGAGTTGCCGCCCCTCCAGCCTCAGGAGGGATCGCGCGGATGATGAGTCTCCAGCAGTTAATCCCTGATTGGCAGGGCGATTCTTGCACCATCCAGCACCTGACGCTGGACAGTCGGCAAGTCAAGCCGGGCAGCCTTTTTATTGCTGTGCCAGGTTTTCGCCAGGATGGTCGTAATCATATTGAGCAGGCTATACAGGCCGGTGCTGGCGCCGTTGCCTATGAAAGTGCCGATGGTTTCGAGCCGGCTGGTCTGGAGAATGGCGACGGTCACACAGTGATGGTGCCGGTGAGCGGGTTGTCTGGTCAGGTTTCGGCGATTGCGGGTCGCTTTTATCAGGAACCTAGTCGGGATATGGGACTAGTCGGAATAACCGGAACCAACGGCAAGACCAGCGTCAGCCAGATGCTGGCTCAGGCTTTGGGTGCGCTGGGCAAGCCCTGTGGCGTCATAGGTACCCTGGGTAGTGGCCTGCTGGATCAACTCGTCGATCACGGCATGACTACCCCCGATGCCATCAGCGTGCAGCGTCAGCTAGCGGAAATGCGTGACCAGGGTGCTGGCTGGGTTTGCATGGAGGTGTCTTCCCATGCGCTGGATCAGGGCCGTGTCGCGGAGCTGGAATTTGACCTGGCCGTATTTACCAATCTCAGTCGTGATCATCTGGATTACCACGGCGACATGGCCAGTTACGGCGCAGCGAAGGCCAAGTTATTTGACCGTCCGTTACAGGCCGCCATCATCAATCTGGATGATGCCTTCGGGCTGGAGCTGATCGAGAACAGCCCGTCGCGCTGCTTTACCTACAGCCTGACTAATACTGATGCAGACCTCTACTGCAGCGATATTCAATATACCAGTCAGGGAATACGTGCTGCGCTGCATACTGCGCGGCGTCGTGCGACGCTGGAGAGTCCTCTATTAGGTGAGTTCAACCTGGCCAATACGCTTGCGGTGATCGCAACCTTGCTCGCCCTCGAGGTGCGACTTGATCGCGCGATTGCCCTCGCAGCTGATCTGAACCCGCCGGCCGGCCGCATGCAACGCCTGGGCGGCGGCGATCGGCCCCTCATTGTTGTTGACTATGCCCACACACCGGACGCACTGGAAAAGGCTCTGGCCGCAGTACGTGCCCATGCCGAGGGCAGGTTGACCTGTGTGTTTGGCTGCGGCGGCGATCGTGATACCGGTAAGCGGCCTTTGATGGGTCAGGTTGCCGAGCGTCACGCTGATCATGTGGTGGTCACCGACGACAACCCGCGCAGCGAATCATCGCAGGGCATCATTCAGCAAATACTGGCGGGTATGCAGAGCCCCGAGTCAGCTGTCGTGATGGCCAATCGGGGCGTCGCCATTCGCACCAGCATTCTGGAAGCCCACGCCGGAGATTTGATTCTCCTGGCGGGAAAAGGCCATGAAACCTATCAGGAGATTGACGGCGTGCGTCACCCTTTCAGCGATGTCGAACAGGCTGCCAAAGCCCTTAAGGAATGGGAGGCCGCCCATGCTTGAAGCCATGCGCTTGTCCCAGTTACTCAAAACCCTCGGCGGTAGCCTGGTCAGCCAGGACGCGACCTTTGATAGCGTCAGTATTGATGCGCGCACTCTGGTGTCTGGCGGATTGTTCGTCGCGCTGGCCGGGGATCACGTTGACGGTCATGACTTTATCGCCCAGGCACGTGAGAACGGCGCTGCCGCAGCGATGGTTGCTTACACCGTGGACGATCCGTTGCCGCAGTTGCTGGTCCATGACTGTCGTTACGCCCTTGGGCAGCTTGCCGCACTTGCGCGCAGTGCCTTTTCTGCTCCGATGGTGGCTATCACCGGCTCTAGCGGAAAAACCAGCGTGAAGGAAATGCTTGCGGCCATTCTGCGCGAGCGCGGTCCTGTGCTGGCAACGCGCGGTAATCTGAACAACGAACTGGGTGTTCCGTTGACGCTACTTGCGCTGGACTCTACACATAAATTCGCAGTCATCGAGATGGGTGCTGCGGTGCAGGGTGATATCGAGTACAGCATGAACCTGGCCAAGCCGCAGATCAGCGTATTGACCAATGCCGGGATGGCCCACGTAGGTCGATTCGGAAGCCCCGAGAAGATTGCCCTGGCCAAGGGCGAAATACTCACCGGGCTTCCTGCAGACGGCAAGGCAGTGATCAATCTTGATAGCCCCTGGTTCGAAGACTGGTATCAGTCACTGGGTCGTCGTACCTCCCTTGCTTTTAGCCTGACCAATCCAACAGCTCAGCTACGCGCGGAGTCGGTGGAGATGGATGCGCGTGGATGCCCCGGCTTTCTGCTGGCCACGCCGAAGGGCTCTATTACCGTTCAGTTGAATCTGATGGGCGCTCATAACATCGCCAATGCCCTTGCCGCTGCAGGCGCTGCCTTGCATCTGGATACCGAACTTGAAGTGATTCGTCGTGGACTGGGCAAGGTGATGCCAGTTGCAGGCCGCGCCTGTCCGCTCTCTGGGCTTAACGGCGCCCTGGTTATCGATGACAGTTACAACGCCAATCCTGCCTCGGTAAAGGCGGCGATCGACATTCTTGCTGGTCTGGATGGCCAGCGCATTCTGGTTCTCGGTGACATGGGCGAACTGGGCGAGTGGGAGCAGCAGAGTCATCGCGAAGTAGGCATCTATGCCCGTGAAAAAGGTCTGGAGGGCTTGTTTGCAGTCGGTTCGCTGTCTGCCCTGGCGACCGAAGAATTCGGCGCTGGAGGTCATCTGTTCGGGAGCCGGGAAGAGCTCATAGCGGCGTTGGCAGTGCAACTTGATGCCAATACCCGAGTGCTGGTGAAGGGTTCACGCAGTGCTGCCATGGAGAGCGTCGTCGCGGCCCTGACGACTGCCCGTGAGGCTGGCAGCACCAATAACAATAACGACAAGGCCAACTGATATGTTGTTGCTTCTGACTCAATATCTGCAGCAGTTCTACACCGGTTTTGCGGTGTTTCAATACCTGACGCTGCGCGGCATTCTGGGCGTTCTTACTGCCCTGGGTCTGGCCCTGTTCCTGGGTCCGTGGATGATCCGGACCCTCAGTTTTCGTCAGATTGGCCAGTCAGTGCGTAACGACGGGCCCCAATCACATCTATCAAAGGCAGGCACGCCAACCATGGGTGGTGCGCTGATCCTGGTTGCCATAGGTATCAGTACTCTGCTCTGGGCCGATCTGAGCAATCTGTATGTCTGGGTTGTGCTGGGCGTGACCCTGTCGTTCGGTGCGGTTGGCTGGGTGGATGATTATCGCAAGGTAGTGGAAAAGAATTCCAAGGGCCTGCCGTCGCGCTGGAAATACTTCTGGCAGTCGGTGTTTGGTTTGACCGCGGCAATCGTATTGTTCATGACCGCGACTAACCCGGTAGAGACAACCCTGATTCTGCCGTTTTTCAAACAGGCTGAGTTTCAGCTTGGAATTTTCTTCGTTGTATTGACCTATTTCGTGATTGTCGGTTCGAGTAATGCAGTCAACCTGACCGATGGTCTGGATGGACTGGCGATCCTGCCTACAGTCATGGTCGGCGGCGCGCTGGGTATCTTTGCCTATCTTTCGGGCAACGTGCGTTTTGCCGAGTATCTGTTGATCCCTTATGTGCCGGGTGCAGGCGAGTTGATCGTGTTCTGCGGCGCCCTGGTTGGTGCGGGGCTGGGTTTTCTCTGGTTCAACACCTATCCAGCCCAGGTGTTTATGGGTGATGTGGGGGCACTGGCGCTGGGTGCTGCGTTAGGAGTGATTGCGGTCATCGTCCGGCAGGAAATCGTGCTGTTCATCATGGGCGGCATTTTTGTGGTTGAGACCCTGTCGGTCATCGTCCAGGTGGCTTCGTTCAAGTTGACCGGACGTCGCGTATTTCGCATGGCGCCGATCCACCACCATTTTGAACTCAAAGGTTGGCCTGAGCCGCGTGTGATCGTGCGTTTCTGGATCATCACCGTTGTTCTGGTGTTGATTGGTCTATCCACATTGAAACTTCGTTGAGGAAAAAGTTGTGTCACTGATTACCACGGACAAACAGCGGATTATCGTCGGCCTTGGCAAGACCGGGCTTTCGGTTGCGCGCTATTTGGCTGGCCGAGGGCTGGCTTTTGCCGTGGCAGACACGCGCGAGAACCCACCGGGGCTGGATCAGCTCAAGCGCTTTGCGCCCATGGCTGATCTGCATTTAGGTGAGCTCGATCCGGTACTTCTGAGCAAAGCCTCGGAGCTGATTGTGAGCCCCGGCATCGCATTGTCCGAGTCTGCTTTACAAACTGCTCGCCAGGCGGGTGTGAGTCTGATTGGCGATGTGGAGTTGTTTGCACGCGAGGCAAAGGCGCCGATCATCGCCATCACTGGTTCCAATGCCAAGAGTACGGTAACTACCCTGGTTGGCGAGATGGCCGCAGCCGCCGGCAAGCGGGTTGCCGTGGGTGGCAATTTGGGTACACCGGCACTGGACCTGCTTGACGAAAAGGCTGAGCTGTATGTACTGGAGCTTTCCAGCTTCCAGTTGGAAACAACCGACGACCTGAATGCCGAAGTCGCCACAGTACTGAATATGAGCGCCGACCATATGGACCGGTATCCCGGTATGGTCGCTTATCATCAGGCCAAGCACAGGATATTCCGCGGTACCCGTCAAATAGTGGTCAACCGCGATGACAGTCTGTCGCGTCCATTGCTCAACGAGCAATTGCCTTGTTGGACCTTTGGCTTGTCGCGCCCTGACTTCAAGGGTTTCGGATTGACCAAGGAGGATGGCGAGCAGTTCCTGACATTTGAATTCAAGCCGTTGATTGCAATCTCCGAGCTGAGGATGCGCGGCGCGCACAACCATTCCAACGCCCTGGCTGCATTGGCACTCGGGCACGCGGTTGGGTTGCCCATGGACTCCATGCTGCAGACGCTGCAAGAGTTCACCGGTCTGCCGCATCGGTGCCAGTGGGTCGCAGGGCTGTCCGGGGTGGATTATTACGATGATTCCAAGGCGACCAACGTTGGTGCTGCTCTGGCTGCGATCAAGGGTTTTGCCGCAGATTGCAGTGGCAAGCTGGTGCTTATTGCCGGAGGGGATGGTAAGGGCGCCGATTTTGCACCGTTACGCGAAGCTGTCCGCCAGCATTGCCGGGCCGTGGTTCTGTTAGGGAGGGATGCACACCTTCTGGCAGAAACCCTCGACGGTTGCGCCCAATTGATTAGCGTTGACACTCTCGAACAGGCCGTTGAAACCGCGGCAGGGACTGCGCAGGCCGGCGATATGGTTTTACTCTCGCCTGCATGTGCCAGCCTGGATATGTTCCGCAACTTTGAAGAGCGTGGTCGGCTATTTGCCGAGGCTGTAGGGAGGTTGCCGCAATGATCGGTATCTCTACCCTCAAGCAGTCAGTCGCGCCGCTGTTCGGGCCGCGTCGGTTCGATATGGATATGCCGTTGCTGGTTTCAGCGCTATGCCTGCTTGGGCTCGGGCTGGTGATGGTTTCTTCCGCTTCGATGGAGGTTGCTGCCGGACAGTTGGGCAATCCCCTGTTCTACATGATCCGTCAGTTGGTCTATGTGACGATCGGATTTGCTGCACTGGTATTCGTTATCTCGGTTCCGATTCGTCTGTGGGAGCAGTTCCGGTTTCCTTTGCTGTTCATTGGTATCGCTCTGCTCGTGGCGGTATTGATTCCTGGTATCGGTCGCGAGGTAAACGGCAGCTGGCGTTGGATTGCTGTGGGTCCTATCAATATTCAGCCTTCGGAGCTGGCCAAGCTTTTTGCTGTGGTGTTTCTTGCCGGCTATCTGGTGCATCGCCAGGAAGAGGTCAAGGAGGGCTGGTTTGGTTTTATCAAGCCGTTCATGGTGCTGTTTCCAATGGCTCTGCTATTGATCGCTGAGCCAGACTTTGGTGCGACAGTGGTTTTGATGGGCGCAGCTGTGGGCATGCTGTTTCTGGGCGGCGTAGGCCTGTTCCGTTTCGTTCTTCTGTTCGGTTCGATTGCAATTCTCGGTGGCCTGCTGATCGTGATCGAGCCCTACCGGCTCCAGCGCCTGACTGGCTTCCTAGATCCTTGGGAAGATCCGTTCGGCACCGGTTACCAGCTTACCCAAGCTCTGATCGCCTTTGGGCGAGGCGAGTGGTTGGGGATCGGGCTGGGTAACAGTATTCAAAAGCAGTTTTATCTGCCAGAGGCCCATACCGATTTCGTTTTTGCGGTGTTGGCTGAAGAGCTAGGGCTGGTCGGCGCTCTGTCTGCCTTTGGTCTGCTGATTTTCCTCGCGATACGCAGTCTGTATATCGGCTTGTGGGCCGAGCGTGCGGGTCGCCTGTTTTCCGCTTACCTGGCCTACGGTCTGGCAATCATGTGGATCGGTCAGATATTGATTAACGTCGGTGTAAATGTGGGCTTGTTGCCTACCAAGGGTTTGACGTTGCCGTTCCTCAGTTATGGTGGCAGCTCGCTCGTGGTCTGCTGTATCAGCCTGGGCATACTGCTTCGGATCGACTGGGAGCGCCGTCAGGCGCTACGGGAGGTGGCCGATGAGTGATCGCGTGCTGATTATGGCCGGAGGCACCGGTGGGCATGTTTTCCCGGCATTGGCCTGTGCAAGGCTTTTTGCAGAACAGGGCTATGAAGTGCACTGGTTGGGGACACGCCGCGGGATCGAGGCGGAGCTGATACCGGCGGCCGGAATTCCGATTCATTACATCGATGTCCAGGGTTTGCGTGGCAAGGGAAAACTGGGTTTGCTCAAGGCACCGTTCCAATTGCTTCGGGCTCTGTTCCAGTCGTTGCGACTATTGGCGGTACTCGAGCCGGTTTGCGT
Source organism: uncultured Halopseudomonas sp. (assembly GCF_963977355.1). NCBI lineage: Bacteria > Pseudomonadati > Pseudomonadota > Gammaproteobacteria > Pseudomonadales > Pseudomonadaceae > Halopseudomonas > uncultured Halopseudomonas sp. Next base: position 27,458 of record NZ_CAXBOV010000021.1, read on the forward strand.
TCTTGGCGCGGGTGGGTATGTAACCGGACCAGGTGGCCTGGCAGCCTGGTGCAAACGCATCCCGCTGATTATCCATGAGCAGAATGCGGTAGTGGGCACATCCAATCGTCTGCTTAGCCGTTTGGCCAAACGACATTGCGAAGGCTTTCCCGGTAGTTTCGTCGATACGCCGAAGCGCCTGACGACCGGTAATCCGGTCCGCGAAGAGATCTTTCAAGTGGCGCCCATGAGCTGGCAGGGCGAGCGACAGCCACGCTTGCTGGTGCTCGGAGGCAGCCTCGGAGCCTTGCCGTTGAACAAACTGCTGCCGCCGGCTGTCTCCATGCTGGGCGCGCCAATCCGACCTGAGGTCTGGCACCAGTGTGGGCGTCAGCACCTGGAAGCCACAACGCAGGGCTATGCCGATGCCGGAGTGCAGGCGCGTGTCGAGCCATTCATCGCTGACATGGCCGCGGCCTATGAATGGGCTGATCTGGTGGTTTGCCGCGCTGGCGCCTTGACCATAAGCGAACTCGCCGCAGCCGGTCGACCAGCATTACTGATCCCGCTGCCCCACGCCATTGATGATCACCAGAGTGCAAACGCCGGTTTCCTGGTAAGCCAGCAGGCTGCTTTGCTGCTGCCACAACACAGTTTGAGCAGCGAATCGCTGGCGGAACAACTCAATTCACTTTTCACCCAGCCGGAGACTCTTCAAGCGATGGCCGATAACGCCCGCCGCCAGGCCACACCCAATGCTACAGCGGATGTTGTCCGCACCTGCCAGGAGGTGATCCATGGCTGAACCACGCCAGAAGGCAACGTTCTTCCTACCGGAAATGCGCCGGATTCGTTGTATCCATTTTGTCGGCATCGGCGGCGCTGGGATGTGCGGTATTGCAGAAGTACTTCTCAATCTGGGCTACGAGGTATCCGGCTCCGATCTGAAGCGCTCGGCGGTAACTGATCGCCTGGAAAGTTTTGGTGCCCGCGTGGATATAGGCCATCGTCCGGAGAACGTGCAGAAAGCCGACGTATTGGTTGTATCCAGCGCTATCAATACCAGTAACCCGGAAGTTGCAGCGGCGATAGAGCGCCGAATTCCCGTCGTGCCTCGCGCCGAGATGCTGGCTGAGCTGATGCGCTATCGCCACGGCATAGCTGTTGCCGGTACCCACGGGAAGACCACTACCACAAGCCTTATAGCCTCGGTCCTTGCTGCGGCTGGTCTGAGCCCGACCTTCGTCATCGGTGGTCGCCTGACAAGCGCTGGCACTAACGCCCAGTTAGGCCAAAGTCGTTATCTGGTTGCCGAAGCGGATGAAAGTGATGCTTCTTTCCTGCATCTGCAGCCGATGACATCGATCGTGACCAATATCGATTCGGACCATATGGACACCTATGGTGGCGACTTCAACAAGCTCAAGCGTACCTTTGTGGAGTTCCTGCACAACCTGCCGTTTTACGGTCTGGCTGTCGTCTGTGTCGATGATCCGGTGGTACGCGAGATCATGTCCCAGATCAACCGACAGGTTGTTACCTACGGGCTTTCGGAAGACGCCGATATCCGCGCGATCGATATTCATCAGCATGGTATGCAGACCCACTTCACCGTCGTGCGCCATGGTCATGAAAACCTGGACGTGTCGGTCAACATGCCCGGCGTACATAACGTCCTGAACTCGTTGGCGACTATCGCAGTAGCTACGGATGAGGGCATCAATGATGCAGCTATTGTCCAGGGGTTGAGCGGTTTTGAGGGTGTTGGACGTCGCTTTCAGGTGTATGGCGAATATGCGTTCGCAGGCGGGGAAGTCATGGTGGTTGATGACTACGGGCATCACCCCCGCGAGGTGGCTGCCGTCATCAAGGCTGTGCGGGCCGGCTGGCCGGAACGTCGCCTGGTAATGATCTATCAGCCGCACCGCTTCACCCGTACCCGTGACTTGTATGAGGACTTTGTACAGGTGCTGGGCGAAAACAATGTGCTGTTGTTAATGGAAGTCTACCCGGCTGGTGAAGAGGCGATCCCTGGCGCTGATAGCCGCAACTTATGCCGCAGCATTCGCCAGCGTGGCCATCTGGACCCCATTTATGTCGAGCGTGACGCGGATGTATTTCCGCTGGTCGAGGCTGTACTCAAACCAGGCGATATTCTGCTGACCCAGGGTGCAGGTGATATCGGTGGTCTGGCGGCGCAGCTTGTGGACGGTTTGCAGCGGCTTGCAGCCGATGGCGCAGGGGATCCGGCATGAGTAACGTCAAAGATTTCGGACGCGTAGCTGTGCTCTTCGGAGGCCGCTCAGCCGAGCGTGCAGTATCGCTCAAATCCGGGGCAGCGGTGCTCGAAGCGCTGCAGGCTGCTGGCGTGGATGCCTATGGGATTGACGCGGGCCATGATCTCGCCAACCAGTTGATTAATGATCGCCCGGATCGGGTGTTTATCGCTCTGCACGGCCGAGGCGGCGAAGACGGTAGCCTACAGGGTCTGCTTGAAAGCTTGCAGTTGCCCTACACCGGTAGCGGTGTAATGGCCTCTGCATTGGGCATGGATAAACTGCGCACCAAGCTGATTTGGCAGAGCCTGGAGCTCACCACGCCTGCCTACGCCGTCCTGCGGGATCAGGCTGATTGCGGCGAGATAGTCGCGAGCCTGGGCACGCCGTTAATCGTCAAGCCGATTCATGAAGGCTCCAGTATTGGTATGGCCAAGGTACAAGATGTCGACGGGTTGGAACTGGCGTGGCAATCAGCCCGTCAATACGACGATATCGCCCTGGTCGAGAAATGGATTACCGGCGCCGAGTTCACCGTAGCCATTCTCGACGGTCGTGCGCTTCCGGCAATTCGCTTGCGCACGCCGCATACGTTTTATGACTACGAAGCCAAGTACCTCACTAATGACACTCAATATATTTGCCCCTGCGGATTGACGCCGGAACGCGAAGCAGAGCTGGGCGAGCTGTGTCTGGAGGCTTTTAATGCCGTGGGCTGCCGCGGCTGGGGTCGCGTAGATGTAATGCAGGATGAGGCGGGTCAATTCTATCTGCTGGAAGTCAACACTGTGCCCGGTATGACCGATCACAGTCTGGTGCCCATGGCTGCGGCTGCAGCGGGCATGTCATTTACCGAGCTGGTTCTGGCGATTCTTGCCAGTGCCCGTTACTGAGGGAACAGCATGTTGCGGCAGATGGTCAGAGACCCGCGGGCAGGCAAAACCCGGACCCGGCGTGTGGCGCCCGGCCAGGGTGCTGTACGCGTGGCTCCGGTTGCTGCTCGCAGTTGGCCGAAACTGTCGCTGAGCCGTCCATCGTTTGACGGAGCACTGACGCGGATCAAGCAGGTGATCTGGCCGCTGTTGCTGGTAGGTCTGGGGGTCGGGCTTTATGAATTGGGCAGCCGTATTCTGCCGTTGGCGGATCAGCCAATTGAATTGATCAGTGTGCAGGGCGAGTTGCAGTACATCGACCCGGTTGCGGTGCAGGCTGTTATCCAGCCATACCTGAACGAGAGTTTTCTGGGTATTGACCTGAATGCAATGCGTGGTGATCTGGCGGAAATGCCTTGGGTTGCCAGCGCGGCGGTTACGCGGGTTTGGCCCAGCCAGTTGATTATCCATCTGGATGAGCAGTTACCAGTGGCCCGCTGGGGCGATGCTGCTCTGCTGAATAATGCAGGTAAGGCATTCACTCCGGAGGATATCAGCCAGTTTGCGGAGCTGCCGCAGCTGGATGGCCCCCAGCGTGCCAAACAGCGTGTGATGCAGTATTACCAGCAGTTCAATCGGCTGTTAAGGCCTTACGGTCAGGGTGTGGCAAAGCTGGAATTACGCGAACGCGGAAGCTGGTTCCTGACCACACAGGACGGTATCCAGGTGCTGCTGGGACGTGAGGAGCTAGTGGACAAGGTTCAGCGTTTTCTGACCATCGATCAGTTGATGCTGGCCGAATACAGACCACAGATAGCGCGGGTCGACCTGCGTTACAACAATGCCATGGCAGTGGCCTGGCGTGAGCCGGCCGTGCAGCAATCAATCAAAGAGTGACGGGATATTATGGCGAGCAAGCAGGGTAGCAGAATGATTGTCGGACTTGATATCGGGACCTCCAAGGTGGTCGCGCTGGTCGGTGAGATCGGTGTGGACGGCATGCTGGAGATCGTGGGTATCGGTTCGCACCCCTCTCGCGGCCTTAAAAAAGGGGTGGTGGTCAATATCGAATCCACCGTGCAATCGATTCAGCGCGCGATCGAGGAAGCAGAGTTGATGGCCGGCTGCGAGATCCATTCGGTGTTCGCCGGAATCGCGGGCAATCACATTCGCAGCCTCAATTCCCACGGCATCGTAGCTATACGTGATCGTGAAGTCGCACAGGCGGATATCGAACGAGTACTTGATGCCGGTCAGGCGGTGGCGATACCCGCGGACCAGAAGGTACTTCACATTCTGCCCCAGGAATATGTGATCGATAACCAGGAAGGCGTGCGCGAGCCACTGGGCATGTCTGGCGTGCGCCTGGAAGCCAAGGTGCATCTGGTGACCTGTGCATTGAACGCAGTACAGAACATCGAGAAGTGCATCCGCCGCTGTGGTCTGGAGGTTGAAGATGTGATTCTCGAACAGCTGGCATCCAGTTACGCCGTGTTGACCGACGACGAAAAAGAGCTGGGCGTCTGCATGGTCGATATAGGCGGTGGCACAACCGATATCGCCATTTTCACCGAAGGCGCGATTCGCCATACGGCTGTGATTCCAATTGCTGGCGACCAGGTCACCAACGACATCGCCATGGCGCTGCGTACCCCAACCCAGTACGCAGAGGAAATCAAGATTCGCTATGCCTGCGCGCTGGCCAAGCTGGCCGGCCCCGAGGAAACCATCAAGGTACCAAGCGTGGGTGAGCGCCCCCCGCGCGACCTGTCCCGTCAGGCCTTGGCTGAAGTGGTCGAGCCGCGGTATGACGAACTGTTTACCCTAATTCAGGCTGAACTTCGGCGCTCCGGGTTCGAGGACATGATTCCCGCCGGCATCGTACTGACTGGTGGTACCTCGAAGATGGAAGGCGCAGTCGAATTAGCCGAAGAAATTTTCCACATGCCGGTACGCCTGGGTGTGCCACAGGAATTCAAGGGGCTTACAGATGTGGTGCGCAATCCCATCTATGCCACCAGCGTGGGTCTGCTGCATTACGGCAACCGGCATAACGCCGCTGCCTCCAGCAGTTCCGAAACGAGCAAGGAATCGCCGTTGATCCGCATCAAGCGGTGGTTCAAGGGCAATTTTTAAGAGCCGCATAAAAGCGGTCAGGGCCTCGCGCAAGCGAGGATTGCAGTAAACGAAACGAAACGAAAACGAAACGAGTAAGTACTCGAGGAGATGGAACCATGTTTGAATTAATTGATAACGTTCCGCAAAACGCAGTAATCAAGGTTGTTGGTGTCGGTGGCGGTGGTGGTAATGCCCTGCAGCACATGGTCGTCAACAACGTAGAAGGCGTTGAGTTCATCTGCGCCAATACCGATGCTCAGGCGCTGAAGAATGTCAGCGCGCGCACCATCCTGCAGCTCGGTCCGAACGTGACCAAAGGGCTCGGCGCAGGCGCCAATCCGCTGATTGGCCGTGAAGCGGCGATGGAAGACCGTGAGCGCATCGCGGAAGTGCTGCGCGGCGCCGATATGGTCTTCATTACCGCCGGTATGGGTGGCGGCACCGGAACTGGTGCTGCACCTATTGTTGCTGAAGTCGCCCGCGAAATGGGTATTCTCACAGTAGCAGTGGTTACCAAGCCTTTTCCTTTTGAAGGCCGCAAGCGCATGCAGATCGCTGAAGAGGGCATCCGCGAGCTGAGTGAGCATGTGGATTCGCTGATCACCATCCCCAACGAGAAGCTGCTGACTGTATTGGGTAAAGACGCCAGTTTGCTGGCCGCGTTCAGCAAGGCCAACGACGTACTGCTTGGCGCCGTTCAGGGCATCGCAGACCTCATCATGCGTCCCGGCATGATCAACGTCGACTTTGCTGACGTTAAGACTGTCATGAGCGAGATGGGTATGGCGATGATGGGTACTGGTCACGCCAGCGGTCCGAATCGCGCACGTGAGGCTGCAGAAGCGGCGATCCGCAGTCCGTTGCTGGAAGACGTTAACCTGATGGGTGCCCGGGGTATCCTGGTCAACATAACTGCTGGTCCAGACCTGTCCCTCGGTGAGTTCTCCGAAGTGGGTAGCACGGTTGAAGAGTTCGCTTCCGAGACTGCCACAGTGGTTGTCGGTACTGTTATCGATCCCGAGCTGCGCGATGAGTTGCGTGTTACCGTGGTTGCCACAGGTCTTGGTGCACGGATTGAAAAGCCAGTGAAAGTCGTCGACAACACAAGCGTCCCTGCACCGGCAGCCCGTCAGCCACAGGAAAGCAGCGCGCCCAACTATCGTGATCTGGATCGTCCGACTGTCATGCGTAACACCGGTGGGCAAGGCAACAATGCCGCAGCTGCTCGTTTGAGCCAGCAACCGGAAGACCTTGATTATCTGGATATTCCGGCTTTTCTGCGTCGTCAGGCAGATTGATCAGAGTTGATAGCTTCAGTCAATCGCGCGAATAGGGCTGATTGGTGTTCAATAAAGATGGACTTTGCTATCATGCGCCCATCTTGAGGAATATTAATTTGCGATTTTCGCGTCTTTTTCGCAACTACAGCGGAAGCATAAAAGCATGATCAGACAACGCACACTGAAGAACATCATCCGGGCCACTGGTGTTGGTCTGCATTCGGGTGAGAAGGTTTACCTCACGCTGAAACCGGCACCTATTGGTACGGGAATTGTGTTCGTCCGGACCGATCTCGACCCTGTGGTCGAGATTCCGGCCCGGGCCGAGTTCGTGGGCGAGACGACGATGTCGACGACGTTGGTCAACAACGGCGCCAAGGTCGATACCGTCGAGCATCTTCTGTCAGCTATGGCCGGCCTGGGTATTGATAACGCCTATGTCGAGCTCAGCGCATCAGAGGTGCCGATCATGGATGGCAGTGCCGGTCCCTTTGTATTCCTGATCCAGTCTGCTGGTATTGAGGAACAGGATGCCGCCAAGCAGTTCATCCGCATCAAGCGTGAAATTACGGTTGAAGAAGAGGGCAAGACAGCCAGTTTCCTGCCCTTCGAAGGATTCAAGGTGTCTTTCGGGATCGACTTTGACCATCCTGTGTTTCGTGGTCGCAGTCAGTTTGCCTGTGTTGATTTTTCCAGTACGTCCTTTGTAAAAGAGGTCAGCCGCGCTAGAACCTTCGGATTCATGCGCGACATCGAGCATCTTCGTTCCCAGAATCTGGCATTGGGTGGCAGCGTAGACAACGCGATTGTTGTCGATGAGTATCGAGTACTGAACGAAGACGGCCTGCGGTACGAGGACGAATTCGTCAAGCACAAGATTCTTGACGCAATCGGCGACCTATACCTCTTGGGCAAGAGCCTGGTAGGTGAGTTTCGCGGACACAAGTCAGGACATGGCCTGAACAACAAGCTGCTCCGCGCGCTGCTAGCCAACAAGGAAGCATGGGAGATAGTGACGTTCGAAGATGCCGGCACTGCGCCCATCTCTTTCATGCGACCCGCTGCGGCAGTATGAAGAAGTTTCGTTTCGTGTAGTTTCGTGTAGTTTCGTTCTGTTTCGTTTCGTATGGCCACTTCGGTGGCCATTTTTTTTGCCCGCAGGTTGATCTCACGCTCCTTTGTGATGGCGAGCCAGCCTTTCCAGCGCGGCCTTCAAACTAGGGTCTTTTACCTGGGCTGCGGTATCTTTCAACGCCTCCGCTGCCACTGCTGATCGGCGCATTGGATTCAATGCTGGTGGTTTTTTGATCAGTACAGGCTGTACCTTGCAATGGATTTTGGTTAAAGTTGCGAATTCGTTGAATGCTTGTAGTTGCCGCACGAGGCGTTTCTGCTGATAACGCATTCTGGTAGCCCAGTGGCTGTCAGACACCGTCAGTCTCAACACGCCTTCGCGCATTGATGCAACATGGCAATGTTCCCTCGCCGCAGGCTCCAGCAACGTATCGAGCACGATTTGCAGACGCTCTACTTGTCTGGCTCTAGCGTATAGACCCTTCAGGGTTGAATTGGTTCGAATTAAATCGCCGGGCCGGCGTGCGTCGAGGGGATGAAAAGACATGGCATTAGCTGATCAGAGTTATTGTGCGGCGTTCATCGTATCAGAACCGCAGAACTCGTAGTTTGGGGATTTTTCATTGAACATCATTATTCTAACCGACCGGCAGGGCGCGGCCAGGGCAATAAGCCTCAGCTTCCCGGTCCTTTTGGCTGCATTGGTAGCATTGATTGCTATGCCCATTAGTGCCGTTGTGTTGACCTGGTCCTTGCTGAGTGATTCATCAGTCCAGTCGCAGGCTGCGCTGGTAGATACCGACACTGTCTGGGAGCAGACGCTTGCTGATCTGGCGAGCAGTGAGGCAGATGAAGAAGGCTCGCACGCGCAGTTGGCGCACATGACGCAGCAGTTGGCGCGCCTGCAGACCCGGCTGACCAGGCTGGATGCCCTTGGCGAGCGTCTGACCGAACTGGCTGAGCTATCCGATGGGGAGTTCGATTTCAATTCGGAGCCGGGCCTCGGTGGGCCGGAGTTGCTTAAAAACAACGTCGATCAGGAATCTGATGTGCAGTCGGTTATCGATCGTCTGGCTGATCGAATCGACAACCGCACTCAGCAGATGAGATTGCTCGAGCAGCTGATCATGAATCGTTCGGCTGACAGTAATGCAATGATCGACTTTCTTCCGGTGCATGAAGGTTATGTATCCTCCTCATTTGGTCGTCGCAGTGATCCGATGACTGGGCGCATAGCGATGCATACGGGGACAGACTTTTCAGCGCCTCGTGGCACTGCCATATTTGCCGTGGGTGCCGGCGTTGTGACCTTCTCCGGCCGAAAAGGCGCCTATGGCAATATGGTGGAAATATCCCACGGTGATGGCTACAAGACCCGATATGCCCATGCCCACGAGCTCAAGGTCGAGAAGGGTGAGCTGGTCAGCAAGGGGCAACAAATCGCCACCGTGGGTACCACGGGAAGGTCCACTGGGCCCCACTTGCATTTTGAGGTGTACCGCAACGGTATGGCCGTCAACCCGGCGCGTTATATCGCTTTCAAGTGATCCCCTGAATTGAGTTCACGACGTCCGCAGATCTGCGGACGTTTCTGCTTTTACGCTGCGCGCTATTGTTCTGGCCCGGTTCCAGTCAGTAATGCTGGCTTAATGCCGTCCCGCGCTAGTGGTACTTTCTGCCTTGGAGTTGTGCAGGTTTATTGTGCGGCGCGATTCAGAGTAGAATGCCTGTTTACGGTTTGGCCCGGTACGAATCGGCCGCGCCGCCCACCCTCAAACGGATATCAAAGTCGACTATGTTTGCGCCTTTATTGAAGAAACTGTTTGGAAGCAAAAACGAGCGTGAGTTAAAGCGCATGGGTCGGATCGTCAACGCGATCAACGCCCAGGAAGAGAAGCTGAACGCCCTGAGCGATGAGCAGTTGAAGGCCAAGACCGCCGAGTACAAGGAGAGGGTAGAAAAGGGCGAAAACCTGGACGCGATATTGCCTGAGGCCTTTGCATTGGTGCGCGAGGCGAGCAAGCGTGTAATGGGTATGCGGCACTTTGATGCTCAGATGATTGGCGGCATGACCCTGCATGAAGGCCACATTGCAGAGATGAAAACAGGTGAGGGTAAAACCCTCGTTGCCACACTGCCAGCCTACTTGAACGCCTTGTCAGGCAAGGGTGTGCACGCGGTTACGGTCAACGATTACCTGGCCCGCCGTGACGCCAACTGGATGCGTCCGCTTTACGAATTCCTTGGTTTGACCGTGGGCGTTGTCGTTCCCTTTCAGGATCCCGAGGACAAGAAAGCGGCCTATCGCTGCGATATCACCTACGGCACCAACAACGAGTTCGGCTTCGACTATCTGCGCGATAACATGGCTTTCCGCATTGAGGACAAGTTCCAGCGCGAGCTGAATTTCGCAATCGTCGATGAGGTCGACTCGATCCTCATCGACGAAGCTCGTACGCCGTTGATTATTTCTGGTCCGGCTGAAGACAGCTCGCGCATGTACGCGGCGATCAACAAGCTGATTCCAACACTCAAGCGCGGTTATCTTGCCGAAGAGGGTGTGGAAGAAGTTGAGGGCCACTATTATATTGATGAGAAAACCCGACAGGTAGAGCTCAACGAGTCGGGCCATCAATTTGTGGAAAGCCTGCTGGTCAAGGAGGGTTTGCTCCCTGAAGGCGACAGCCTGTACGCCGCACAAAATCTTAACCTGCTGCACCATGTGCACTCGGGACTGCGCGCTCACACTCTGTTCCACCGTAACGTTGAGTACATAGTGCAGAACGACCAGGTGGTTCTTGTGGATGAGCACACCGGCCGTACCATGCCGGGCCGTCGTCTCTCCGAGGGCTTGCACCAGGCCATTGAAGCCAAGGAAGGATTGAAGATTCAGGCTGAAAGCCAGACTTTGGCCTCGACTACTTTCCAGAACTACTTCCGTATCTACAACAAGCTTTCCGGCATGACCGGTACGGCCGATACCGAAGCCTTCGAGTTCCGTCAGATTTATGGCCTGGATGTTGTGGTTATACCGACCAACAAGCCAATGGCGCGAAAGGACTACAACGATCTGGTCTATCTGACGATTGATGAGAAGTTTGCGGCCATTACTGCTGATATCAAACACAGCATGGGCGAGGGTCGGCCGATTCTGGTAGGTACGGCTTCGATCGAATCATCCGAAGCTGTTTCCCGTCTGCTGGACGCTGAAAAAATCCCGCACAAGGTGCTTAACGCCAAGCACCATGAAAAAGAAGCCGAGATCATCGCCCAGGCGGGTCGTCCGGGCGCAGTGACTATTGCTACCAACATGGCAGGCCGTGGTACCGACATCATTCTCGGTGGTAGCTGGGAGGCCGAAGTTGCCAGTCTGGAGAACCCGACTGACGAGAAAGTCGCTCAGATCAAGGCTGAATGGCAGCAGCGCCACCAGCAGGTGCTGGAGTCCGGTGGTCTGCATATCATTGCCTGTGAGCGTCACGAATCCCGTCGTATTGACAACCAGCTGCGCGGTCGCGCCGGTCGTCAGGGCGATCCGGGTTCCAGCCGCTTCTATCTGTCGCTGGAAGATAACCTCATGCGGATTTTTGCCTCTGATCGGGTGAAGAACTTCATGAAGGCGCTCGGCATGGAGAAGGGCGAGGCGATTGAGCACCGCATGGTTACCAATGCGATTGAAAAAGCCCAGCGCAAGGTCGAAGGCCGCAACTTCGATATCCGTAAGCAGCTGCTTGAGTATGACGATGTCGCCAACGAGCAGCGCAAGGTCATCTATGGTCAGCGTAATGCCATTCTGGCCTCCGAGAACGTTTCCGACACCATTCAGGCTATTCGTGAAGACGTCGTCGCAGATGCCATCAGTCAGTACATCCCACCCCAGAGCGTGCCGGAGCAGTGGGATATTGCCGGGCTGGAACAACACCTGAGTGCCGAGTTGGCGCTCAAGGTACCGCTCCAGCAATGGTTGGACGAGGACGACACCCTGCACGAAGAGGGTCTGCGCCAGCGTATTCTTGATGAGCTGATCAAGGCCTACGCCGAGAAGGAAGAGCTGACGGGTGCTGACGCCCTGCGTACCTTCGAAAAGCAGATGCTGTTGCGGGTGCTGGACGATCTCTGGAAAGAGCATCTTGCGACCATGGATCACCTGCGTCAGGGCATTCATTTGCGTGGTTATGCGCAGAAGAACCCCAAGCAGGAATACAAGCGCGAAGCCTTCAATCTTTTCGAAGAAATGCTCGAGTCAGTCAAGCACGACACTATTCGTATTCTCAGCCACGTCCAGGTGCGTCGTGAAGACGCCGCCGAAGAAGAAGCACGCCAGCGTCGGCAGGCTGAAGAAATGGCCAAGCGCATGCAGTTCAAGCACGAAGCGGTTGCGCCGGCCACAAACGAGGGCGGCCAGGCAGATGAGGGCGAGCAGAGCGCAGCTGCTGCGGCTGCTCCCGTCACCCGTGAAGGTCCCAAGGTCGGCCGTAATGACCCTTGTCCCTGTGGGTCCGGAAAGAAATACAAGCAGTGCCACGGCAAGATAGGTTGACCTTAGTACCCGGCCGGGCTCTGTCCCGGCCGGACTATCAGTCATCACGCTAGTCGAGATGGAACTCGACCCTCCCAGGCAGCTACAATACCGGCTTTATCTATCCGGAGATTGAACCATGCCCGTCGGACTCGGCCCCCTTCCTGTTTTGCATCCCGTTCCAGGCTTTCGTCTGGGGATAGCCTCGGCTGGCATTAAACGCGCGGGCCGAAAGGACGTCGTGGTCATGGAGGCAGCAGCGGGTTCTTCCATAGCGGGTGTTTTTACCCTCAACGCTTTCTGCGCAGCCCCAGTGACGCTCTGCCGCCAGCATCTGAATCAATCGCCTCGCTACCTGCTGGTCAATACGGGCAACGCCAATGCAGGAACCGGCAAGCCTGGCATGCAAGCCGCTCAGGAAACCTGCGCTGCCCTGGCAGAGCTTGTCAGCGTCGATACCAAGCAGATTCTTCCGTTTAGCACAGGGGTTATTGGCGAATTGCTACCCGCTCATAAAGTGGTTGGTGCCTTGCCGGCGGCGCTGGAAAATCTTGACGAGGGCAATTGGGCCCAGGCGGCTGAAGGCATCATGACCACCGATACCTTGCCGAAGGGTGCGAGCCGTCAGATCATTCTTGGCGGTGAAACCGTTACGGTAACGGGTATTTCCAAGGGCGCGGGTATGATCAGGCCGAATATGGCAACCATGCTTGGTTATATCGCTACCGATGCAAGAATTGCCCAGCCGGTATTGCAGAATTTGCTGAGGGAGACGGCGGACCTGTCCTTCAACCGTATTACCATTGATGGCGACACCTCGACCAACGACTGCTGCATGCTTATTGCTACCGGTCAGGCGAAAATGTCGGAGATAGTGGACGCCTCAGGTGATGACTATGCGCTGCTGGCCGACACCATCAAGTCCATCATGCTTGAGTTGGCTCAAGCTATCGTACGGGACGGCGAGGGTGCCACCAAGTTCGTAACCATTCAGGTTAATGGCGGAGGCAACCGTGATGAGTGCCTGGATGTCGGTTATGCGGTAGCGCATTCCCCATTGATCAAGACTGCACTTTTTGCGTCTGATCCCAACTGGGGCCGAATACTCGCAGCCGTAGGTCGTGCTGGCGTGCCCGATCTGGATGTTGAAAAGATTGATGTCTATCTTGACCAGGTCTGTATTACTCGAAATGGCGGCCGCGCCGAGGATTACACCGAAGCTCAGGGTGCCGCAATCATGGCCCAAGCGGAGATCACCATCCGTATTGAGCTTGGACGGGGCGAGCACTCTGAAACGCTATGGACTACTGACCTGTCGCATGAGTATGTCAGGATCAATGCGGAATATCGCACGTGACTGTCAGTAGAGTTTAGTCGTTACAGTGATCGGCTCATGGGCAATACCTGGGATCGATCACAGTGCGCTCCACGCGCCAGCGTCCTACCTGATTGATCACAAGTTTGCGACCCTCTGCACCGGTTCTTGAAGGGCAGAATCGAAAGGTACCCGCTTGAAAACCGCCGTTTAGCAGTTGAGTCTGACCCTGTGCATTGAATCTCACGTATTGAGATACGGGTCTGTTTGCGTGTATGTGTAGCTTGGTTTTCGATGGCAAGTGTTGCAGCACTTTTTCTCCACCATCGGGTGTGCCGTTGTTGTTCCTGTCAACGAAGATCATCCACTCCTTATTCCAGTCGCCGCTAACGGGGGCTAGGGTCAAGGTGCGGTTCATGCGCACGGCTTCGTCACGGGTCAATGTCAGGCCAAGACTCAGATTGGTGAGTCCCGTGCTCATGCGCTGTTGGTCGATCATGCTGCCGAAGCCGGGTATCGCAATGCCGATAAGAAAACCAAGCAGCGCAAGCGCAATCATCAGCTCTATCAAAGTGAAACCACGCGAGAGCATGGGTTATCCTCCATGGTGTGGGTAAAGAAGCTACTGCCGTGTATGCTCCGGGGTGTACCGCTATTAACCTGTCATCACCTTGATCTTACCGATTATCGTAACGAGCGCGACCGGCCGCGCCTCGCTTTCTATAGTGTATGCACGTACCAAAGGGGATTTTGATGAAAAGTGTGAAGGGTTTCACTCTTATTGAACTGATGATCGCATTGGCGGTTCTGGCACTGGTGACGCTCATCGGCTTTCCCGCGTTCAGCGGGGTATTCGAACGCTCTCGCGCTGACTCGGATCTCAGCGATCTGCTCAGGGCATTCAGTCTGGCGCGGCTTGAATCTATCAACCAGAGTCGTGATGTAAAAATAGTTGCTGGCACCGACGACGATTGGACACAGGACCTGGTTGTGTTCCTGGATGATGATAACGACGGTTCAGTGGATAACGGAGAGCGAGTAATACGACGCTATGCCGGTCTGCCTCAGGGCGCATCCATCACTGCTACTGGCGATGTGGACACTATCGTGTTTGACAGTCTTGGCGGCCTCAAGACTCCTGCCAATTCGGTTGTCTTCAACTATACCCGGGGCGATTCGACCAAAAACCTGGTGATCTGCCCGACCGGAAGAATTCTCACAGGAGCATCCTGCATATGAGAAGCAAACTTGGATGGATACGTAGTGACCGCCAGCGCGGGGTGTCGCTGCTGGAAGTCATGATTGCGGTATTTGTCACAGCCATAGGTGTGCTGGGCGCTGCAGCTATGCAGCTCAATGCGCTGAAGTACACCGACAGTTCAAGGCTTAGCTCACAGGCCAGTTTTATCGTCTATGACGTTATCGATCGTATTCGGGCGAACGCTGATCCGGTTCAGTTGGGTGATTATGACATCGCGAGTCTTGAGGCGGTCCCCGGTTCTGCAACCAGTGTGTTGACGACTGATTTGATCGATTTTGCCAATGCGGTTGCTGCGCTGCCAGCAGGTGCGGGCTCCATCGACGTGGTCGGCTCGAGGGTGACCGTTGAGGTGAGTTGGTCCGAGGGTCGCGCTGGCGGAGTGGATGATGAGGGTAATGTCCAGCGCGGAGAGCTTGCGGTCACTACCAACGTGGCAGTTAATGCAGTGGGAGCGGCGCCATGAGAATCAAGGCACACAATAAGGGCTTTGGCCTGATCGAGATCATGATCGCTCTGGTGCTTGGGCTGGTGCTGGTACTGGGTATCACACAGATTTTTGCCAGCAGTCGCCAGACTTCGATGGTACAAGATGCGTCGGCCAGACTGCAGGAAGATGCCCGCTACGTGCTGACTCGTATGACGCAGGAGCTGAGGATGGCAGGTATGTTCGGGTGTCTTTCGCTCGCATCAGGCTCTGTGACTAATGTGCCCGTGGCATTTGACAACCCTATTTCATGGGACGCACCCAACGCTACTCTGAGCATAATCACGTCAAATGCCACTCAGGCAGTAAGTCAGACTTCCAATGCTGACTGGACGCTGACCACGGATTGTCGATCAGGCGGTAATGTTGTGGTTGGAGCCGCCGCTCCGGCGGCGGGCCAGATTGCATTGCCCATCCGTCAGATCGAATACAAGCTCGATGCCGCTGAAGGCGTTCTTCAGGTTCGCAACAGCGGGGCAGGTGCTTTTGAGCCCTTGATTGGAAACGTGAAGTCCCTGGATATCCAGTTCGGCGTTGCTGCCAGCGCCGGGGATACCTATGTCTCGGGCAACTATGTTGCGCCTGCGACTGTAGGCAACCCCGCTTTGATCCGTAGCGTAAGGATTGCCATGGTTCTTGAAGACGAAAACCAGCGAACCGCCGATCAGGAATACACAGTGGTCGCCGCATTACGGAACCGGTTGTTATGAGGAGCCAACCCATGATCAGACCCGCTTCAAGAAGTGCCCAGGGGGGTGTGGCCCTCTTCGTCAGCCTCGTTTTTCTTCTGCTGCTTACCATCGTCGGTGTATCGGCAATGAAGAGCGCGACCCTGCAGGAAAAAATGTCAGGTAATACCCGCTTCAAGACCATCACTTTCCAGTATGCGGAAGCGGGCCTGCGCGAAGGCGAAGGTTTTATCGCTACGTTAAATAACAGTGGTGCGCTCGCCGCGTGCGCAGTGTGCAATGGCAATGCCTGTCGTACTCCTGCTTTCGACAATGCTGCGGTGCAGAACGGTAACACCGCTTGCGGTATATGGCAGGCCGCTTCGGATGGCAACAGCCTCTATCAGATCCAGAAGCTAGGTACTTCCAGCGCCGCCATCAACGTTGACCCCGGTGAAAGCGTGACCTTGTATCGGGTCACCTCAGTGGCGACATTAGGTAATACCACCACGGCGCTGGAAAGTATTTATGCAAAGAATTGAGCAATTGCCCTCCGCAGCTCAACCACGCCAGCCCGAACAGGCTTTGGCAGGGAGAATTACAATGAAAAAGGTATTCAGTTTTGTTTCCGGCATCCTGTTGAGCGGGTTTGTCACCGCTCCGGTGTATGCCTTTTCTCCCGTGCAGGCGCCTATTTTGAGTGCTTCGGCTGTTACTCCTAACGTGCTGGTTCTGTTGGATAACTCGGGGAGTATGGAAAATGCGATTGCGCCCTCCGCGGTCGCGAATAGTACTTATCCATTTGTGCGTTATCGGTCGGGCGATAATTACCCTCTTGTAAGGGATAATCTCAGCCTGGATTCAATGGCTTCCTCTGGATGTGGAACGGGCAAAGTCGCACTTTGGCGTTCAACTGGCAATGGTCGGGACGATCGTAAGTGTTTTACATTGCCAGACCCCGTTGGAGGTAAGGCTACTCGCTATAGCGCCAAGTATTTATCTTATATCTATAACGAGTATTCGAGTCAGGATCTAACCTCGATCTTGCCTAACGAATACCGCATGAAAGTAGCCCGGGATGTCACTAACCAGATTGTATCTGACAACCGTGGCCTGAGATATGGCCTCTTTACCTTTAACCCATCCACCCGGCAGTGCTATAGAACTTGGTGGGGGGGGACTGTATGTAACGGTGACTCGGGTCCGGGTGGGAGCTTGATAATTCCAGTTAAAGATTTCTCCGAAACCATATCCCCTCAAGGTACACCCATAACCAGTGTTGCTCAGGCACAGTCGAATTTCGAAGATTTTACATCTGTGGTGGATGGTGTTACCGCTTCGACGAATACTCCGCTGGCTGAGACTTATTATGAAATGACTCGCTACTTGCGCGGCATGAGTCCATATCAAGGACTGGCGACACTATCCGGTACAAGTAATTATGCAAGCCCCATCGAATATCGGTGCCAACGGACCTTTAGCGTGGTAGTGACGGATGGTTTGCCTACTTACGATAGGAGTTTTCCGTCCGATGATCCAAAGCGCGATAATGCTGCTGTGCCTGGAAATAACAACCTCCCTGACTGGGATGGTAATAATAATGATGGTAACGACCCAACAGACGATGGAGAAGGGGATGCGTTGTTCCTGGATGACATCGCTAAGTTTGCACATGATATCGACTTGCGCGATACAACAGCTCTTGATTTGGCCGGAAAGAGCTTTAACGCGGCGGGGTTTCCTAAGCAGAACATGCAGACTTATACTGTTGGCTTCGCAATCGACAATCAAATGCTCGAAGACGCAGCCGACTATGGTAAGGGGGAATATTACACTGCTAATGACAGTGCGGAGTTGAACGACAGTCTGACCAAAGCAATCAATGCTATTACCGCACAGGCCGGTTCCGGTGGCGCAGGTGCCTCCAGTTCTGCCACCTTGACTGCCGATACCGTGTACTACAAGACGTTGTACGAACCAGCTTCTTGGAGCGGTACCATCGAAGCATATCGGTTGAATTCGGTAACCGGTCGTACGGACACCTTGCTGTGGACAACGGACAGTTCATTCACACCAAGTCTGAATCCGGCCAGTTATCAGGGGTACAATACGCTCGATCAAAAGCCAGTCACCCTTGATTTTGGTAACCTGTCTCCAAACCAGAAAACCCTGTTGAATGGCTCGGTGAACTCCCCAATCACGGGTGCAGATTTGCTCTCCTGGAGTAAAGGTGCATCGGTAGCCGGACTGCGTACGCGTTCTGTCCTACTCGGAGATGTAGTCAATTCTTCTCTGGAGCGAGTAGCCCCCGAAACTCAGACGGTGTCTGCCATTGCGGGGGATACTACCTATGACAGCTATCTGGCTTTCAAGACATCCGATCTAGAAGCCAGTCTGTTGGTGAATGCCAACGATGGTTTTTTTCATATACTCAACGCAGATAACGGCCAGCACCGTTACGGCTACATGCCGTCCAGCGTGCTTCCGTCGCTGAATATTGTTGCTGACCCGGATTACACCGAGACCGGCACTCACCGGTTTCTAGTCGATGGTCAGATATCGGTGTCCGATGCGCAGTTGGGAACTACCTGGTCGACCGTCGCCGTCTCGGGCATGGGTGCAGGCGGCAAGAGTTTCTTCGCTGTCAGGCTGTTCCAGCAGACGGCTGCGAGTCCAAACACGCCTGCAGCTTTGTGGGAGCTGTCTCCTCCGGAAACAAGTGATACAACCAACCAATGGAATGATCTCGGTTACACCTATTCGCGCGCTGCGATCGCGCGAACCAAAAATAATCAGTGGGTAGCGGTTTTCGGTAACGGTTACGGCAGTCATACCGGGAAAGCGGCGCTGTATGTGGTCGACCTGCAGACGGGTGCTCTGGTGCGCAAGATCGTGGTAGATGAAAACAGTACTGGCAGCGCAGCGCAGCGGGCCAAGGGGTCCGGTCTTTCTTCCCCCCAAATCGTGGTGAACGCCCAGCACCAGATCGAGAAAATCTATGCCGGTGATCTGCGCGGCAATTTGTGGAAGTTTGATACCTCCTCTACGGTTGAAACTGACTGGGCAGCCAGCAAGTTGTTTGCAGCTGGTGCCAGCCAGCCCATAACTACCTATCCGTTGATTACCGACCATCCACAGGGTGGCCACATGGTATCAATAGGTACCGGGAAGCTGTCTGAAGCTTCAGACAAGCTGACCAAGACCCAGCAGGCGTTTTATGCGATATGGGACAAGCCGTCCACATCGGGAACTGTCCCCCTGTCTGCTCTTCAGTCCCAGGCTATTACCGAGGAAGTTACAATCGGCGGACAGGATTATTTCCGCACCAGCTCTAACACGGTTGACTTTAATACTCAGCGGGGCTGGTACTTGCCGCTGGTTTATAATGGTGTGGCTGAAGGTGAACGTGTGATCTTCCCAGCACAAACCACCGAGGGACGGGTGGTGTTTGTGACAGCGATTATTGATGCGGAGGATCCGTGTGTCAGTTCCGGTAGTGGCCGGCTTGTCGAGCTGGATTTGTTGACCGGTGGCATGCTGAATTACGAGGTGCTGGATACCAACAAAGATGGAAACATTGATGCCAATGATTCCATTATTGCGGGTATCGACATTAATGAAGGTTTGCCTGGTCTGCCGGTTATTATTGATCGCGGTGACGATAAGCCGACGCAAACCAAAGCGGTTCTGCTGTCTACCGGTCAAACCCTGTTCCTGGACGAAAGAGCTGCCGCTTCTGGCTTATCCCGTCGTATCATGTGGCGACAGCTGCAATAAGGAAACGCTATGAGAAGCAAGGGATTCACCTTGATCGAGGTAATGATCGTTGTTGCAATCGTCGGTATTCTGGCGGCGATCGCGTATCCGAGTTATGTTGAGTACACAAAGAAGACACGTCGGGCAGAGGCTTCAGCGGTGCTTTTTGAGGCCGCTCAGGTAGCGGAGCGAAGGTTCTCGCAAGCGGGGGTTTATACCGGCGCGCAGATCCCTGCACGGAGCCCCATGACCGGCGATGCGGTTTATACGGTCGCACTGGCCGCTGGATCGGCCGGTGACGGTGGTTACCTGATTACTGCTACCGCGGTTTCTGGCGGTGTGATGGCAGGCGACGACTGTGCGACGATGACAATTAATGCGCTGGGGCAAACGACGCCAGGCAACGATAAGTGTTGGAGGCAGTAACCGACGAGAGTGGGCTGCTGGGGACGGCCTTAACGCCGCTCCAGCAGCACTCCGCTTTCCATGTGATGGGTATAGGGAAACTGATCAAACAACGCGCAACGCGTTACCCTATGGGTGCTAGAAAAGTCCTGCAGGTTCGCTGCCAGGGTTTCCGGGTTGCATGATATATACAGAATCCGCTGATAGCCTCTGACCAACTCTAGTGTCGCCGGATCAAGGCCGGCACGTGGTGGGTCAACAAATGCGGTGCCGAAGTTGAAGTCGTTCAAGTCAATGCCCTGAAGGCGCCTGAACTCTCGTACACCCGTCAGTGCCTGGGTTACTTCTTCGCTTGCAAGGCGCACCAGGGTCACATTCTCAACGCCGTTCATTTCCATGTTGGCAATTGCGGAATACACCGAGCTTTTTGCCAGTTCGGTTGCCATTACCTTACGAAAACAGGTGGATAGTGGCAGCGTGAAGTTCCCGTTACCGCAATAGAGTTCAAGAAGGTCATCCTCGTTACTCCCGGCCACTTCCTGTGCCCAACTGAGCATGTGCTGATTGACCTGCCCATTGGGCTGCGTGAAGCCTCCCTCTACTTGCTGATAACGCCAGATCTGCCCGCGCACATCCAGTTCTTCGATTACATAATCTCGCTCAAGGACGCGCTTGCGACCCCGGCTGCGGCCGATTACAAGTATTCCGAGCTGTTCTGAAAGCCGCTGGGCGGCTGCATCCCAGCTTTCATCAATCGGACGGTGGTAGCAGAGGCTGACCAGTGCTTCGCCCGACAGGGTGGTGAGAAATTCGACCTGGAAGAGTTTGCGGCCGAGCAAGGGATCGGCTCTGCAGGCTTCCAGCAACGGACCCATCAGCTCGTTTATGCGGCGGCTGGCGATGGGCAATTGCTCGATCAGAATCGGCTTGTACTTGTTGCCCTTCTCAAACATGGCGTAATGCGGCTGGCCGTTCTCGTACCAGAGTCTGAATTCGGCGCGCAGACGGAAATGCTCGCGGGGAGATTCAAATACTTCAGGCTCAGGCGCGTCGAATGACGCCAGCAGTTCGACCAGGCGCTGTCGTTTGGCAGCAAGCTGTTGGTCATATTCGGTCGGATCGAAGGAGAGGCTCATCAGTTGAACAACGCGAGTTTGATGATAAATAGGACAGCCAATGCATACAGGCTGGGATTCAGGTCACGCCAGCGGCCGGCCAGCAGCTTTATCAGCGTCCAGCTGATAAAGCCCAGGGCGATGCCGTTGGCGATGGAGAAGGTCAACGGCATCGTGATCGCGGTAATGACTACAGGGGCTGCGACAGTAAGGTCTTCCCAGTCCACTTGGGCCAGGCCGCCGGTCATCAGCACTGCGACGAAGAGCAGTGCAGGCGCGGTGGCGAAAGCAGGCACTGCACCTGCCAATGGCGAGAAAAACAGGCTGACCAGAAAAAGTAGTGCCACGACACAGGCGGTGAGGCCGGTGCGGCCTCCAGCAGCGGTGCCTGCGGCTGATTCGATGTAGCTGGTGGTAGTAGAGGTGCCCATGGCGGCGCCAGCCATGGTCGCGGTGCTGTCTGCCATCAGCGCGCGCCCGAGGCGTGGCAACTTGCCGTCGTGATCTACAAGGTTTGCCCTTTGGGCTACGCCGATCAAGGTTCCCGAGGTGTCAAACAGGTCGACGAACAGGAATGCGAAGATCACGCTGAGCATGCCTATCTCCATCGCCCCGCGAATATCCAGCTCGAGAAAGGTGGGTGTCAGGCTGGGCGGTGTAGAGACTATGCCGGTGGTCTGGGTGAAACCTGCCAGTAAACTGATGCCGGTAATCAACAGAATACCGATCATCACGGCTCCTGTTACTTGGCGATAGGCAAGTGCGACAATGATAACGAATCCGAGCCCCGCAAGAAGAGGTCCTGGCTGGGTAAGGTCCCCTAGGGTAACCAGCGTGGCGGGGTGATCAACTACTAGCCCGGCGTTTTTCAGGGCAATCAGCGCGAGAAAGAGTCCTATCCCGGCGGCGATTGCTGAGCGCAACGCCATCGGAATACTGTTGATGATCCATTCGCGGACCTTGAAAATGCTCAGCAGAAAGAACAGAAAGCCCGAGATGAATACGGCTCCCAATGCTACTTCCCAGCTGTAGCCCATAGAGCCAACCACTGTGTAGCTGAAGAAGGCGTTCAAGCCCATGCCCGGCGCCAGCGCTATGGGGTAGTTAGCCCAGAGCCCCATGATCAGTGAGCCAATGGCCGCAGCCAGACAGGTCGCGACAAAGGCGGCGCCCGGATCAATGCCCGCGTCGGCCATCATCATCGGGTTGACGAAGATGATGTAGGCCATGGTCAGGAATGTGGTCAGACCAGCAATGATTTCTGTGCGCACGCTGGTGCCGTGAGCTTGCAGTTGAAACAGCTTTTCCAGCATGGCGGAATCTCGTTTGGCGGTGACAGGAAAAGGCCGGCATTGTAACGGACTGGCGCCGTTTAATGAATTCTTCAGCGCTTTATGGCAGGCTTTATGGCCAATTTCCAGGGAGTACCGGTATGAGCGATACCTTTGATACAGACGAAAAGCGCGTCAGCTACGGCATTGGCCGGCAGATGGGCGATCAGTTATTGACCAGTAGTATCCCTGACCTGACGATTGATCTGGTTGTCGCAGGTTTGCGTGATGCCTTCACCGGGCAGCCCAGTCAGGTGGACGAGGCTGCTCTCCAGGAGGCTTTCCAGGGTTTGCAGGCCAAGATGCAGGCGGTGGCCGAAGAGGCCGCGCGGGCGGCAGGGCAAGCGGGGGCCGACTTTCTTGTCCAGAATGCTGAGCGTCCGGGTGTGGTCACGCTGGACTCAGGATTGCAGTATGAGGTGGTTAGCGAGGGTGACGGGGCCACACCTGATGCGTCTTCGACTGTACGTACTCACTACGAAGGCACGCTGATTGGCGGTGAAGTATTCGATAGTTCCTACAAACGCGGCGAGCCTGCGGAATTTCCGGTCGGTGGCGTTATTGCTGGTTGGACTGAGGCCCTTCAGTTAATGAAGGAAGGTGCCAAGTGGAGGCTGTTCATCCCGCCGGGGCTGGCTTATGGCGGTCGCGCCGCGGGTAGCATTCCGCCGCACAGCACCTTGATCTTTGATATCGAGCTTTTGAAGGTTCTGTAAGAGCTTTACGTGCCGAGGCCGCTGCTTGCAACGCTAAGGAGTAGCGGCTCCGGTCTGCCCGCTGTCCCTCAGTAGCTCCGCTTAATCGCAAATTCAGCCAGCTGTTCCAGCGAATCGCGATAGATGGATGGTGGCAACACTTGAAGCAGTTTGACTGCCTCATCAATTTGCGCGCGGGCGAGCTGCGATGTGTAATTCAGTGCGCCGCAATCGCGCACAGCCGCCTGGATAGATGTAATGTCATCAATGCCGCCTTTCTGGATGGCTTGGCGCACCTGTCTGGCCTGTTCTGGCGTGCCTTCACGCATTGTGTAGATAAGCGGCAAGGTAGGTTTGCCTTCGGCCAGGTCGTCTCCAACGTTTTTGCCCATGGCTTCGGCATCGCCGGAGTAATCCAGGACGTCGTCGATCAACTGGAAGGCAGTGCCCAGCGCATTGCCGTACTGGCGCAAAGCTTCAATCTGAGCCGCATCAGCTCCGGCAAGAATGCCTGCGCTGTGGGTTGAGGCTTCAAACAGCATCGCAGTCTTGCTGCGGATGACTTCCATGTAGGTCGCTTCGTCGGTGCCTGCGTCGCGGACCTTGGTCAGCTGAAGTACTTCGCCCTCGGCAATAACGTTGGTGGCGTTGGCCAGGACCTGCATGATGCGGATGTCACCCATCTCGACCATCATTTCAAATGCACGGGAATACAGGAAGTCACCTACCAGCACGCTGGGCGCATTGCCCCATTTGGCGTTGGCGGTGGAGCGCCCGCGACGCTGGTCTGAGGTGTCCACTACGTCATCGTGCAAAAGGGTGGCTGTGTGGAGGAATTCGATAATCGCCGCAAGACTGTGCTGACGATCATCACTCAGGCCGCAGGCGCGTGCGCTGAGCAGTACCACTAGCGGACGCAGGCGCTTGCCTCCGGCGTTGATGATGTAATTGCCGATTTTCTCCACCAGGGGAACGCGCGAATGCAGCTGGCGAATGATCAGCTGGTTGACTGAATCAAAATCATCGGCGACTGCGTTGTAAAAAGGCAGGGTGGACATTAACTGCACATTCCTCATAGGTTGCGCGGCATGCTAGGCGGCAGGCCCAGCGCTGTCAAGAAAGCCGCTGTCTGGTAGCCTATAAAAGGGTGTAAACAGCGCTGTTGTATAAGTAACGCAATGCTTGCGCTAGAGGCATCTATTGCGTAGAATTTCCGCCCCTGAAAACCAGATTTACAGCATCCCTGTTTTGACAATGGCAAGGTAGGGCCCGATAGGCGGGTTCACTTGCAGCCATGCCGGCCACTAACGATTATACCTAAGCGCCGGGTGAGCAGGATTACGGAGAAAGCATCATGTACGCAGTGATTGTTACCGGTGGTAAGCAGTACAAGGTCGCCGAAGGCGAGTTTCTGAGAGTGGAGAAGCTGGACGTTGAAACTGGCGCCAGTATTGATTTCGACCGCGTTCTGCTGATTGGCAATGGCGATGACGTGCAGATCGGCGCGCCTGTTGTTGAAGGCGCCAAGGTGACTGCTGAAGTTAGCGCCCACGGTCGTGGCGATAAGATCCGCATCATCAAGTTCCGTCGCCGTAAGCACCACATGAAGCGTCAGGGCCACCGTCAGTGGTACACCGAAATCAAGATTACCGGCATCTCTGCCTAAGCCCATTGAGGAGATAAACACCCATGGCACACAAAAAAGCAGGCGGCTCCACACGTAACGGTCGCGATTCCGAATCGAAACGCCTTGGCGTCAAAATGTATGGCGGCCAGGCAATCATCCCTGGCAACATCATTGTTCGCCAGCGCGGCACTGAATTCCACCCCGGCAAGAACGTCGGTATGGGCAAGGATCACACCCTGTTCGCTAAAGCGGCTGGCGTGATCAAGTTCGAAGTTAAGGGCAAGTTGGGCCGTCGCTACGTGAACGTCGTAGAAGCCTGATACCACCCTCGGTTCGAAGAAGCCCTGTCTGACGACGGGGCTTTTTTGTTTGTTCTTTTTGTAGCAACCTTTAATCCATCCCGTATTGGGAGGGAGCAAGATGAAATTCGTTGATGAAGTGTCCATCACGGTCAAGGCCGGCGATGGGGGCAATGGCTGCATGAGTTTTCGCCGGGAGAAATTTATTCCCAAGGGCGGGCCTGATGGTGGCGATGGCGGTGACGGTGGCTGCATTTATCTGGTGGCCGCCGAGAACTGCAACACCCTGGTTGATTATCGTTACAAGCGACGCTTTAACGCGCAGCGTGGCGAGAATGGCCGAGGCAAGGATTGTTCTGGTGCCAAGGGTGAGGACATGTTCCTTGATGTGCCTATCGGCACGACCGTGATCGATGCCGGTACGCAGGAAATTATCGGTGATCTGACCGAGGCGGGCCAGCGTCTGCTGGTTGCGCAGGGTGGTTTCCATGGTCTGGGTAACACGCGTTACAAGTCCAGCGTGAATCGGGCGCCCCGGCAGACATCCCAGGGCAGTCTGGGTGATCAGCGCGATCTGAAACTGGAATTGAAAGTGCTGGCCGATGTGGGTCTGCTCGGCCTGCCCAATGCAGGCAAGAGCACTTTCATTCGCTCGGTATCGGCTGCCAAGCCCAAAGTGGCTGATTACCCGTTTACCACCATGGTGCCCAACCTGGGCGTTGTAGATGTGGGGCAGCTGCGCAGTTTCGTGATTGCGGACATCCCCGGAGTTATTGCCGGTGCTGCAGAGGGCGCGGGTCTGGGTACACGTTTTCTCAAACACTTGTCACGCACGCATCTGTTGTTGCATCTGGTCGATATGGTTCCGCCTGATGACAGCGATCCGGTCGAGTCGATCGAGACGATCATTCACGAACTGGGCAAGTTCAGTCCTGCACTGACGCTCCGTGAGCGCTGGCTGGTCCTGAACAAGTGCGACCAGTTGATGGACGATGAGCAGCAAGCATTGCTGGACGACGTGGTTGAGCGGCTGGAGTGGGAAGGGCCGGTTTTCGTCATTTCTGCATCAGAGCGTCAGGGTACCGACGAACTGGCCAAGGAAGTCATGAACTGGCTGGATGAACGTACCTTGCGCATGCAGGAAGATGAGGAGTATGCCGCTGAGGTGCGTGCGCTGGATCAACAGATCGAGGATGAGGCTCGTGCCCACATTCAGAATCTCGATGATCGCAAGGTCCTGCGCAAGCAGGGTCTGCTCAACGACGAGGATGAGGATGACGACGGAGATGACGAAGACGGTCCAGAGATCATCTACGTGCATTGATGTTGCTATCTGATTAAGCTTTGCGCCGGGGCCGGCGCTCCCACGGGGTATTATTCCCAGGTAGGAGCGCCGGCTTCTTCGCGAATGGGTTAAAATGTGGCGATACAACTGACACTTTGCTTCTGGATCGAATATGCGTGACAAGGTAACCAATGCCCGTCGCTGGGTAGTCAAGATTGGCAGCGCACTGTTGACTGGGGATGGTCGAGGTCTCGACAAGGAGGCCATGGCGGTTTGGGTCGACCAGCTTGTCGAGTTGCGCAAGAGTGGGGCGGAGCTGGTACTGGTTTCTTCCGGTGCTGTGGCCGCGGGTATGAGTCGGCTTGGTTGGGCTGAACGACCTAAAACCATCCACCAGATGCAGGCGGCGGCGGCTATTGGTCAAATGGGTCTGGTTCAGGCATGGGAATCCAGTTTTCAGGCCCATGGTCTTTCTACTGCCCAGGTCCTTTTGACCCATGATGACCTGTCTGACCGCAAACGTTACCTGAATGCCCGCAGTACGCTACGGGCCTTGCTCGATCTGGGTGTGATTCCCGTGGTCAACGAAAACGATACCGTTGTCACTGACGAGATCCGCTTTGGTGATAACGATACCCTGGGCGCGCTGGTGACCAATCTGGTCGAGGCAGACTTATTGGTAATACTGACCGACCGGGACGGTTTGTATACAGCGGACCCCAGAAACAACCCCCAGGCGGAGCTGGTGCGCGAAGCAATGGCGGACGATCCCTCCCTGGATGCAATGGCTGGTGGTAGCGCTGGTGCGCTGGGGCGCGGTGGCATGCTCACCAAGCTGCGTGCTGCGCGACTGGCTGCGCGTTCGGGTGCAGGTACTGTGATTGTCGGCGGCAGGATTGATCGCGTCGTAGAGCGGCTTCAGGCTGGCGAGGAGCTGGGCACGTTATTGCTGCCTGAAAAAGGCATGCTGGCAGCTCGCAAGCAATGGCTCGCAGGGCATCTTCAGACGCGCGGGCGGCTGGTTATCGATGAAGGTGCGGTAAAAGCGCTTGCCTCTGGACGCCGTAGCCTGTTGCCGGTCGGCGTAGTTGCCGTTGAAGGTGCTTTCAGGCGCGGTGAAATGGTTGTTTGCGTTGGGCCTGACGGGAGGGAGGTTGCTCGCGGGCTGGTCAACTACAGTGCTCTGGACGCCAGTCGTATCCTTGGCCAGCCTACCGATTCGGTGGCAAAGATACTGGGATATATTGATGAGCCTGAAATGGTCCATCGAGATAATCTGGTCCTGGTTTAAGTTCTTGGTCGCTAACTGCAAACCCCGCGCCTGGTCCCGTCATCATCGCGAAGGCGGGGATTCATTCTGCTGGGCAGACAGCTACGCTCTGTTGCATTGCTCGAATAAGCTAGTGGCCCAAACAGCACCCACAAAAAAACCGGCTCTAGGCCGGTTTTTTCTTCCACAAGGAACGCAAATCAGGCGGCGGTAGCCATTGCCTTAATGTGTGCGTTCAGGCGGCTTTTATGACGAGCTGCCCTGTTCTTGGGAATGATGCCCTTGTCAGCCATGCGGTCAATAACCGGCACTGCTGCGGTGTAGGCAGATTTAGCTTTTTCCAGGTCTTTGGCTTCAATAGCCTTGACCACGTTCTTGATATAGGTACGAACCATGGAGCGCAGGCTTGCGTTGTGATTGCGGCGCTTCTCGGCCTGCTTGGCGCGTTTCTTGGCTTGAGGTGAGTTTGCCACCGTCGTGCTCCTCAGAAAATCGTGATGAATAAGGGTACAAATAAGGCCGCGTACTATGCCGCCAGCCTGTACCAATGTCAAGGGTTGTAAGTCGGCTGCAAACCAGAAGTTTCAAGCCATTTACCGTGGGACGATAGCTTGAGGCTTTTGCGCCCTGGCCACAAGCTTTTGCTTGAGTAGGGTTCTCGCCAGGGAGTGCGTTCGGAGGCTATCATCGCGGTTTTATCCGGCGACCCTAACGCATGACCGATCAGGCTCCTCCTACAGCTCCTGAACCCAAAGCCCCGACGCTACTGCGTTCAGGCATGGTTGTGAGCATCATGACGCTGCTCTCGCGCGTGCTCGGCATGGTGCGTGACGTTGTGGTTGCCGCCTATTTCGGCTCCCAATCCGAAGCTGACGCTTTTTTTATAGCCTTCAAGATCCCCAATTTTCTGCGCAGATTGTTTGCCGAAGGCGCTTTTGCCCAGGCATTTGTTCCGGTGCTTTCCGAATACCGGGCCAAACGCAGCCTGGAGGATGTTAAATATCTGGTGAACGGCGTTGCCGGGACGCTGGGGATCACACTGGTGGCCATTACTGCGCTGGGGGTGGCGGGCGCTCCAGTGCTGATAACGATTTTTGCCCCAGGCTTCCATGGGGACACGGAGAAGCTTGCGCTGGCTACCGATATGCTGCGCATTACCTTTCCCTATCTGCTGTTGATTTCACTCACAGCTCTGTGTGGCTCAATCCTCAACAGCTACGGTCGATTTGCGGTGCCGGCTTTTACCCCGGTATTGCTCAATGTGAGCATGATAGGGGCGACTGTTCTGATGACGCCCTATTTTGCCGAGCCGATCATGGCGCTGGCCTGGGGCGTTTTTATCGCCGGTGTGCTGCAGCTGCTGTTCCAGTTGCCATTCCTCGCCCAGATCAAGCTGTTGCCAATGCCGCGCCCGAACCGCAAGCACGAAGGAGTCAAACGCATCATGACGCTGATGCTGCCGGCGCTCTTCGGTGTGTCGGTCAGTCAGATCAACTTGCTTCTGGATACCGTGCTGGCGTCTTTTCTGGAGACGGGTAGTATTTCCTGGCTGTACTACGCCGATCGCCTTTCTGAATTGCCGTTAGGCGCCTTCGGAATCGCTATTGGTACTGTCATTCTGCCAGCGCTGTCCCGCCAGCATGCGGGGGAAGACCCCCGGGGCTTCTCTGCAACGCTCGACTGGGCAATTCGCATGGTGTTGCTGGTGGGCGTGCCCGCTGCGCTGGCGCTTTTGCTTCTCGCCGAGCCGTTGATTGCGACGCTCTTTCACTACGGCGCAATGACCGAGCGTGACACGCTGCAAGCTGCAGCAGCGCTGCGCGCCTATTCCATTGGTGTGATGACGTTTATGCTCATAAAAGTCCTGGCGCCGGGGTATTTCGCTCGCCAGGACATCAAGACGCCAGTGAAGATTGCGATAATCTGCATGGTGGTCAATATGGTCTTCAACCTGATTTTGATCTGGCCGCTGGCCCATGTGGGGTTGGCGTTGGCCACCTCACTCTCAGCTGTGCTGAATGCGAGTCTGCTCTGGTGGGGGTTGCGCAAGGCAGGTATCTATCAGGCGCAACCGGGCTGGGCAGTGTTCGCCTTCCGACTGGTTGCTGCATGCGTCGCAATGGCAGCAGTTATTGTCTGGATGGTTCCGGGCATCGAGCAGTGGTTTGGCTGGGGTTGGCAGCGCAAGGTGCTGGAGATGGCTTTACTGGTGAGCGCTGGTATTGGGATCTTTGCGCTGACGCTGGTTATAACCGGCATGCGCATGCGGCACCTGCGCCAGGGTTAACTCCGACCGAAAGGGCCGAGTTCTGCCTCGGCCAATGGGATTTCATCTAGAAACGTTGTGGAGATGGAGCTCGACTTACCCTGCATTGCCGGTGACTCCTCAGGTTAAGTAGCAGCCCACCCATGACGGGTGGCACGCTAAGGCTGTATACTCGCGGGTTTGATCCCTCAGCCAAATAACGAGCATTATGGAACTGGTCCGCGGTCTACATAACCTGCGCCCCCGGCATCGGGGTTGTGTGGCGACAATCGGTAATTTTGACGGTGTGCATGCCGGGCATCAGGCTATTCTAAAGCGTCTTCGTGCCCATTCGGCGCGCATGGGGTTGCCTGGCTGTGTGGTTATCTTCGAACCGCAGCCCAGGGAGTATTTCGCCCCTGATGCGGCGCCGCCGCGCCTTACCCGTCTGCGCGACAAGCTCATGTTACTTGAGGCCCAAGGCGTCGACCGCGTACTTTGCGTGGCCTTCAATCGCCGCCTGCGCGAGCTCAGTGCGGAGGAGTTCGTTCAGCAGGTACTGATCGATGGGTTGGACGTCAAGCACCTTGAAGTCGGCGACGATTTCCGCTTTGGTTGTGATCGCAGCGGAGACTTTGCCTTCCTTCAGGGGAGTGGCGAACGGCACGGCTTTACAGTCGAAGCTGCCAACACGGTTGCAGAGAGCGGTGATCGCATCAGTAGCACACGACTGCGCCAGGTACTGGCCGGCGGCGACTTTGAACTGGCTGAACGGCTGCTGGGTCGTCCATTCAGTATCAACGGTCGAGTGATGTACGGACAGCAGCTGGGCCGTACCCTGGGCGCCCCTACCGCCAATGTTCAACTCAAGCGCCTGCATGCGCCCCTCAAGGGTGTGTTTCGCGTCAGTGCGGTGCTCGACGAACCCCCCTTCAAGGGTTCGCATCAGGGCGTGGCCAATATCGGCATGCGCCCTTCGGTTCAGGGTGATGGCCAGCCGCATCTTGAGGTCCATTTGCTGGATTTCAAAGGCGATCTTTACGGCCGACACCTTACCGTCATATTTCATGAAAAACTGCGTGACGAACAGCGATTCGATTCCCTGGATGCCCTGCAGACAGCTATTACGGCAGATATTGCCGCTGCCCGCGCCCAATGGGCCTCTGACTCAAACAAGTGAGCCTGGACCAGATGACTGATTACAAAGCGACGCTGAACCTGCCGGAAACGGCATTTCCGATGAAAGCCGGCCTGCCCAACCGTGAGCCGGAGACGCTCAAGCGCCTCGACGGTATTGATCTTTACGGCAAGATTCGTGAAATAAGCCAGGGCCGGCCGAGCTTTGTGCTGCACGATGGTCCGCCCTATGCCAACGGCGATATTCACATCGGTCACGCGGTCAATAAAATTATCAAGGACATGATCGTCCGCTCCAAGACGCTATCGGGCTTTGACGCACCCTACGTGCCTGGCTGGGACTGCCACGGTCTGCCGATCGAGCACAAGATCGAAGTGACCCATGGCAAGAATCTCGAGCCTGCCAAGACCCGCGAATTAAGCCGCGCATACGCTGCCAAGCAGATCGAAGGCCAGAAGACCGACTTCCAGCGACTGGGTGTGCTCGGTGAGTGGGACAATCCCTACAAGACCATGGATTATGCCAACGAGGCGGGCGAGATTCGCGCGCTAGGCAAAATGGTCGAGAAAGGTTTCGTCTTCAAGGGCCTGAAACCAGTCAACTGGTGTTTTGATTGCGGTTCTGCGTTGGCTGAAGCTGAAGTCGAATATGCCGATAAACAGTCCCCGACTATCGATGTCGGATTTCCCTGCGCTGAACCTGCGAAGTTGGCTGCGGCTTTTGGCCTGCAGGAGCTCACCAAGCCGGTGCAGATGGTCATCTGGACAACCACCCCCTGGACGATCCCGGCTAACCAGGCTTTGAACGTGCACCCGGAATTCAATTATGCCCTGGTCGACGTGGGTGACCGGTTGCTGGTGCTGGCCGAAGAGCTGGTCGAAAGCTGTCTGGCCCGCTATGGGCGCGCGGGTAAAGTGGTCGCCGTGACCACTGGTGACACATTGGAGCTGATCAACTTCAGCCATCCGTTTTACGAGCGTTATTCTCCGGTTTATCTGGCCGATTATGTCGAGCTCGGCGCGGGTACCGGTATTGTTCACTCCGCGCCTGCCTATGGTGTGGACGATTTTCATACCTGCAAGCGTTACGGCATGGTCAACGACGACATTCTCAGCCCAGTGCAGGGCAACGGTGTGTATGTCGAGTCCCTGGAATTCTTCGGCGGGCAGTTTATCTGGAAGGCCAATCCCAACGTGGTTGCCAAGCTGGAGGAAGTCGATTGCCTGCTGGCCCACGAACAGGTCAGCCATAGCTACATGCATTGCTGGCGCCACAAGACGCCGGTGATCTATCGCGCAACGGCGCAATGGTTTGTCGGAATGGATACCGAGCCGAAAGAAGGTGAGAGTCTCCGCAAGCGTGCCCTGGCCGCTATCGAGACAACTGAATTCGTTCCGGCCTGGGGCAAGCAGCGTCTACATAACATGATCGCTGGCCGCCCCGACTGGTGTATTTCGCGCCAGCGGAATTGGGGTGTGCCGATCCCACTCTTTTTGCACAAGGAAACCGGCGATCTGCACCCGCGCACGCTTGAGCTGATAGAGGATGTCGCCAAGCGCGTTGAGCAAGGCGGTAT
The DNA here is from genome assembly GCF_963977355.1 of uncultured Halopseudomonas sp. Lineage (NCBI taxonomy): Bacteria > Pseudomonadati > Pseudomonadota > Gammaproteobacteria > Pseudomonadales > Pseudomonadaceae > Halopseudomonas > uncultured Halopseudomonas sp. The sequence continues at coordinate 60,046 of NZ_CAXBOV010000021.1, forward strand.
CGAAGCCTGGTTCACCCTGGAGGCGTCGCAATTGCTGGGCGATGAGGCTGATCAATACGATAAGATCAGCGATACGCTGGACGTCTGGTTCGATTCGGGTACTACCCACTGGCACGTGATGCGCGGTTCGCATCCGATGGGTCATGAACAGGGCCCACGGGCCGATCTGTATCTGGAAGGGTCCGACCAGCATCGCGGCTGGTTCCACTCTTCGCTACTGACCGGCGCCGCCATCGACGGACACGCGCCTTACAAGGCGTTGCTCACCCACGGCTTTGTGGTAGACGAGAATGGCCGCAAGATGTCCAAATCGTTGGGCAACGTGGTCGCACCACAGGAAATCAACAACAGCTTGGGTGCTGACATCCTGCGCCTTTGGGTATCTTCGACCGATTATTCCGGCGAGATGGCTGTCTCCAAGGTGATCCTGCAGCGCAGCGCGGATGCTTATCGGCGCATTCGTAATACTGCACGCTTCCTGCTTTCTAACCTGACCGGCTTCGACCCGACCCAGCACTTGCTGGCACCTGAGTTGATGCTGGATCTGGATCGCTGGGCGGTGGATCGTATCCTGCTGCTGCAGCAGGAAATAATGGAAGACTACGATAGCTACAAGTTCCTAAACGTGTACCAGAAAATCCACAACTTCTGCGTGCAGGAATTGGGCGGTTTTTATCTGGATATTATCAAGGACCGTCAGTACACCACCGGGGCTGACAGCACTGCGCGGCGCTCCTGCCAGACGGCGATGTATCACATCGTCGAGGCGCTAACGCGCTGGATCGCACCGATCCTGGCGTTCACAGCTGAAGAACTGTGGGAGCATCTGCCGGGCGAGCATAACGAGTCTGTGATGCTCAATACCTGGTATGAAGAGCTGACCGCTTTGCCCGAGGGTGCTGCATTCGGTCGGGAATTCTGGGAAGAAATCATGGCAGTGAAGGTGGCGGTTAACCGCGAAATGGAGAACCTGCGCAAGGAAAAAGTCATTGGCGGCAGTTTGCAGGCTGAAGTGATCCTGCATGCCGATGCGGCGTTGGCAGGCAAACTCGCGCGCCTGGGCGACGAGTTACGTTTTGTGCTGATTACGTCGCAGGCCGCTATTGCGCCGTTGGAGGCTGCGGGTCCAGAATCTGTTGCGACCGAATTGCCTGGCTTGAAACTGACCATTGTCAAATCCAGCCACACTAAATGCGCCCGTTGTTGGCATCTGCGGCCGGATGTCGGGTCGCATTCAGCACATCCGGAGCTTTGCGGGCGCTGTATAGACAACATTGAAGGTCCGGGTGAGGTGCGCAAGCATGCCTGAATTGCGTCAGGGTGGTCTCCGCTGGCTGTGGATTTCGGTGTTGGTGGTAGCGTTGGATCTGTTGACCAAATGGATCGCGCTGAACCAGTTTCAGTTGCATCAGCAGCTACCGGTTATCGATGGGTTGTTCAGTTTTACACTGGCCTTTAATCCTGGTGCAGCCTTCAGTTTTTTGGCGGGGGCCGGTGGCTGGCAGCGCTGGTTCTTCACTGCGATTGCGGTCGGGGTCAGTGCCATGCTGATTATCTGGATGGCTCGTTTGCCGCGCAGCCGTAAGCTTGAGCCCATCGCGCTGGCGCTGATACTGGGTGGAGCGCTAGGCAATTTATACGACAGGATCATGCATGGCCACGTTGTCGATTTTATTCTGGTGCACTGGCAGCAAAGCTGGTTCTTTCCAGCATTTAATATCGCCGATAGTGCCATCACAGTTGGAGCGGCGCTGTTGATTCTGGACATGTTCATAAGTAAACCTGCAAAGGCAACCCCATGACTGAAACGCGCATCAACCACGACACTCAAGTGACGCTGCATTTCACCCTCAAATTGCCTGGTGGTGAGGTGATCGATACGACCACCGACAAATCACCTGCCACTTTCACGGTGGGCGACGGTAGTCTGCTCCCTGGCTTCGAACAGAGTATTTTCGGTCTCAAGGCTGGGGATCAGCGTAGCTTCCAGGTAGAGCCTGAGCGTGGCTTTGGTCCGGGCAATCCGCAGAATATTCAGAGTGTGTCCCGGGACCAATTTAACGAGATGGAGTTGGAGCCGGGTCTCCTGGTCATTTTCCGCGATGCTGCAGGTGGGGAGATGCCTGGCGTGGTAAAGACCATCCACGATACGACAGTCGATGTTGATTTCAATCATCCGCTGGCGGGCAAGACGATCACTTTCGATGTAGAGATAATCGACGTTAAAGCGGTCTGAGTTAAAGGGCACCACTCCTTTATCCGGCAGTACGTGTGGATCCCCGCCTTCGCGGGGATGACGGTGCGAAGGAGTTGGGGTGACGATCCGAATTAGAGGGGGTGAAGGTTTGAGAGGGCGGGGATGACGGTGTTAGCCGGCCTCGGGCTCTAATTTTAGACACGAAACTTCCCAAAAGCCCCGTCATTCCCGCGCAGGCGGGAATCCATCCTGACTTTTGCGCTCGCACTCATTCCACGGATCAGCTCCCATCGATTCTACGCCGCTTATCATGGATAATAAGTACCATTCCTGCTCCCAACCACCGAGGCTTCCATGCAGATCAAACTGGCCAATCCCCGCGGCTTTTGCGCCGGCGTAGACCGCGCCATCGAGATCGTCAATCGTGCGCTCGAGGTGTTCGGGCCGCCAATCTACGTTCGCCACGAAGTGGTGCACAATAAATTTGTGGTTGAAGACCTACGCAACCGCGGTGCGGTATTCGTTGAAGAGATAGAGCAGGTGCCTGACGATGTTATTGTCATTTTCAGCGCCCATGGTGTTTCCCAGGCCGTGCGTAAAGAGGCAGAAGATCGAGGACTGAAGATCTTCGATGCAACCTGCCCACTGGTGACCAAAGTTCATATGGAGGTGGCGCGTTACAGCCGTGATGGTCGCGAGTGCATTCTGATTGGCCATGCGGGCCATCCTGAAGTTGAAGGGACGATGGGTCAGTACGATGCGCGCAATGGTGGGGCCATCTATCTGGTTGAAGACGAGAAGGATGTCGCGAGGCTGGAAGTGAAAGATCCCCAGCGACTGGCTTTCGTCACTCAGACGACATTGTCCATGGACGATACCGCGCGGGTGATAGATGCGCTCAGGGCGCGCTTCCCGGCTATCGATGGACCGCGCAAGGACGATATTTGCTATGCCACCCAGAATCGCCAGGATGCGGTCAAACAGCTCGCGGCGGCCTGTGATCTGGTTCTGGTGGTGGGTAGCCCGAACAGTTCCAACTCAAATAGACTTCGCGAGCTTTCCGAACGCATGGGTACACCAGCCTATCTGATCGACGGCGCTGAAGAGATCCAGCCTGGTTGGCTGGATGGTGTTAAGCATATCGGTATAACTGCGGGGGCCTCTGCTCCGGATGTACTAGTGCGACAGGTCATTCGACATTTGCACGGATTAGGTGCGACGGGCGAAGAGGAGTTGGCAGGTCAGGAGGAAAATATCGTCTTCAGCATGCCCAAGGAGCTTCGAGTAGTCTCTCTCGATTGATCAGCAGTCAGATTTGGCGGTCCAGAGTCCGGAAATACCTGCGATGCCCTGGGCGCCAGTCTCAAATGCCTGCGCCAGATTTTCAGGCGACAGCCCGCCGAGCAGATAAACGGGAATGTTTGTTTGGGCCACCAACTCTGTTGCCCTTTCCCATCCCAGGTGGGGTGCGCCGGGATGGCTTTGAGTGGGTAAGATCGGGGAGAGGGTGACTAAGTCTACACCAATATCCGCTGCCATCTGGAGCTCTTCCAGGTTGTGGCATGAGGCCGCCAGCAGGCCGTTCCAGGGCTCTCCCTTGCGCCACCCAGCATCATGCAGCTCACGTAACTGCGACGCCTTTATATGCCAGCCAGCGCCATTTCCTGGCGGGGCAGGTCCCTTGAGCAGCCAGATAAAGACACTGCTGAAATGCACCAGTAAGCTATCGGCCAAGTGGCTGTATTCATCAAGACTCAAACCTGTCTGGCGCAGCTGCACCATGCCGATAACTCCCTCGCGAGCAGCCTCGAGCCCCGCCATCAGCTGTGTCATATTCTGATGGTCAGGCGTAATCAGATAGAGCTCTGGAAGCTGCGCAGCGACAACGATGGGCCCGTTGGCACGCGGAAAGTCGTAATCGCTCAGCTCGGCAGGTAAGACCCAGCGAATGGGCTGACCCTCAGCACCATGAGCTTCTCCCTCGAACCCGTCAATCAACCAGACATCCAGGCGCACGGACTTGTCAGGATAGTCATGATTAACGTTTAGCAGAGGTCGTGCAGAAGTTACCTCGATGCCTAGCTCTTCCCTCAGTTCGCGGCGCAATCCCTGCAGGCGTTCTTCTCCCGGATCCAGCTTGCCCCCCGGAAACTCCCAGAGCCCGCCTTGATGGGCGGAGTCGGGTCGTTTTGCAATCAGAATACTGCCTGCGCGGCGGATAACCGCAGCCATGACGTGGATTCGGGATTTGCTCATGAGTTTACTGCTGCGGCAGATCGCCGGAGTACAGATCCTGCTCGATTTCTTCGCCAGGTACCACATGCTCCTCGGCGGCCCAGGCGCCAAGGTCGATCAGCCGGCAGCGAGGGGAGCAAAAGGGCCGATCGGGAAAGGCTTCATCCCAGGTAACGGGAGCGGTGCAGGTGGGGCATTGCAAATTCAGGGTCATATGGTGTCTCCGGAAGCCAGTTTCAGGTACTGCTGATGTAGAGCATCCACCTGCCTGTGGAGCGCTGCCAGATCCTGATCATTGCTGACAATGTCGTGGGCATGTTTCAGGCGCTCTTCCCTGGTTGCCTGTGCTTGCATTATTGACCTGACCTGCTGGTGAGGCACCTTGTCGCGTAACGCGGTCCGCATAAGCTGCGTTTCCTCCGATACATCTACCACCAGTACCCGGTCGGTCATCTTGTGCTGACCAGATTCAACGAGAAGGGGGGAAACAAGCAACGCATAAGGTGATTCAGCAGAGGCGAGGTCAGAGATGATTTCTTCACGAATCAATGGATGCAGCAGAGCTTCCAGCCAGATTCTTTCTTGCGGATCATTAAAGATTTTTTCTCTCAGTGCTGCTCGGTTCAGCTCGCCGTTACTCTGGAGTACCGCGTCACCGAAACGATCAACTATGGCTTGCAGAGCCGGGCGACCCGGTTCGACCACTACGCGAGACTTGATATCAGCATCCACGACGTGGATGCCATGTTTAACCGAAAAGTGCAGCGAAACAGCAGATTTACCACTGCCGATGCCGCCGGTTACACCAATGATCATTTTAGAACCCGGCAATTTGAAGATACTTGCCGGTTATTGTGTCACCCCAGATCAGAGCAATCCACCCGGCAATCGCCAGGTAGGGACCAAAGGGCAGGGGGGTTGCGTTGGACTGGCCACGAGTCTTGAGAATGATGATGCCAAGAATAGCGCCGACCAGCGATGACAGTAGTATGGTCAGCGGCAGGACTTGCCAGCCGCCCCAGGCGCCCAGCATGGCCAGGAGCTTGAAATCTCCGTAGCCCATGCCTTCCTTGCCGGTTACCAGCTTGAACGCCCAGAACACCAGCCAGAGGCTCAGATAACCCATTACTGCACCCCAAAGAGCGGTGTGCAAGTCAGTGAAAAGTCCAAAGCTGTTGGCGATAAGCCCCAACCAGAGTAGCGGCAGGACTATGGCGTCGGGTAACAGCTGGGTATCAGCATCGATCAGGCTTAGACTGATAAGCGCCCAGGTAAGTACCAGCATGCTACCTGCCTGCCAGCCAAACCCGAATTGCCAGGCGACAACCATGGACAGCCCTGCCGTGAGTAACTCGACGGCGGGATATCGCAGACTGATGTGATTTTGACAATGCCCACAACGCCCGCGAAGCAATAAGTAACTGATTACGGGCAGGTTCTGCCAGGCCTTTATTTCGGCATCACAGTGTGGGCAGTGGGAGTGGGGGAGAATGAGGTTGAATGTCGGCCCGGGGGGGGGATCCGTATCCGGCTCGAGCATTTCCCTGCTCTGACGCAGCCAGGCCCGCTCCATCATGATCGGCAGGCGATGAATGACTACGTTCAGAAAACTGCCCACAATCAAACCGAGCAGTCCCGCGAGCAAAATAAAGGCCAGCGTATGGCTGGCCAAGTAATCAATGAGGGTCATAGTTTAAACGACTTGGCCCAGCTGGAAAATGGGCAGATACATCGCGATGATCAAACCGCCAACAAGGACGCCCAGCACCACCATAATCATGGGCTCCATCAGCGTCGTAAGATTGTCCACCGCATTATCTACTTCAGCTTCGTAGTAGTCCGCAACCTTGTCCAACATGCCATCGAGGTTACCCGATTCTTCTCCGATACCTGCCATCTGCACTGCAAGGGACGGGAACACGTTCGTGGTTCGCATGGAGAAATTCAGTTGAGACCCTGCCGAAACGTCTTCCCTGATCTGTATAATAGCGTTGTAGAAGACGACGTTGCCGGCGGCACCGGCCACGGAATCCAGGGCATCCACCAACGGTACGCCTGCAGCGAAGGTGGTGGAGAGTGTTCGAGCATAACGAGCGACCGCTGCTTTGTAGAGAATATCTCCGACAATAGGAGCTTTGAGTAGTAGTCGGTCTTGAGCGTCTCGGAATTTTTTCGATTTCAAGTGTACCTTGGTATAAATGTAACCAAGAATTATGAAACCGAGGAGAATTACAAACCACCAAGACTGCAACCATTCCGACAGGGCAATGACCATTAGCGTGAACGCAGGAAGGTCTGCACCAAAACTGGAAAACACTTCTTTGAACTGAGGCACAACTTTCAATAGCAGGATCGCGGTAACTATAATAGCGACACAGACCACCGCAATAGGGTAGGTCATGGCTTTTTTAATTTTGGCTTTCAGTGCTTCAGTCTTCTCTTTGTAGCTCGCGATCCTGTCCAAAAGTGATTCAAGTCGACCTGACTGCTCACCGGATTCAACCAGGTTGCAGAATAAGTCGTCAAAGTACTTGGGATGTTGGCGCAACGAATCGGCGAGGGTGTTACCTGCAGCTACGTCTACCTTTATCTCGAGTATCAGCTTCTGAAAATTCGGATTCTCAGTACCTTCAGCAATTATGTCGAATGCCTGAATAATAGGTACTCCAGACTTCATCATGGTCGCTAACTGGCGAGTAAAGAACGCTATGTCCAGCGGTTTAATTTTCTTGCCTTTGCGACTGAAAAGGGTCGATTTTTTGTTAACCTTGGTAACAAGTACGCCCTGCTTGCGTAGATTTGCCTTGATCAGAGCGGCATTGGTGCCTTGCATCTCCCCGGAAACCCTGGTCCCCTTGCGGTCCTTGCCTTCCCATTTAAACGTAGATGCCTGAATTTCCTTCGCCGCCGCTTTCCTTTTGGCAGGAGTGGTCTTTCTTTTTATCGCTGTTTGTTGCGCCATGACTTAATCCTTGGTCACACGGTTGACTTCCGCCAGGCTGGTTACGCCCTGCTCTACTTTCATCAAAGCAGATTGACGCAGGTTTCGAAAACCTTCACTTTGGGCGACGTCTGAAATCTCGATGGAGTTGCCATCTTCCATGATAATACGCTGCATGGCTGGCGTGATCTTGACTACCTCGTAAATACCTACACGTCCTTTATAACCATCTTTACAGCTTTCGCAACCCACGGGGCCAAAAATTGTGATTCCGGCATCAATTTTTTCTGCATTGAAACCTTCCTCCAGGAGTACTTCACGAGGTACTTCCATAGGCTTCTTGCATTGTTTACATAAGCGCCTGGCCAGGCGCTGGGCAATGATCAGATTGACCGAAGTAGCAATGTTGAAAGACGGTACGCCCATATTGCGTAAGCGGGTCAATGTTTCAGCTGCGCTGTTGGTATGCAGAGTGGAAAGCACCATGTGACCAGTTTGCGCCGCCTTGATCGCAATTTCTGCAGTCTCCAGATCCCGGATCTCGCCTACCATGATGATATCCGGGTCTTGACGCAGGAATGCACGCAGGGCCTTGGAGAAATCGAGACCTTGTTTGAGATTGACGTTTACCTGGTTGACGCCCTCCAGGTTGATTTCAACCGGGTCCTCTGCAGTCGAGATGTTGCGCTCAACGGTATTCAGTATGTTCAAGCCTGTATAGAGAGATACTGTCTTGCCCGAGCCAGTTGGGCCGGTGACCAATATCATGCCCTGGGGTTTGGCCAAGGCCGTCATGTACATCTCTTTCTGGTCGTCTTCATAACCCAGCGCGTCAATGCCCATCTTGGCACTTTCAGCATCTAGGATACGCAGCACGACTTTCTCCCCCCACAGGGTGGGTAGAGTGTTCACCCGGAAGTCGATCGCTTTGCTCTTGGATATCTTCATCTTAATACGACCGTCCTGCGGCTTTCGCCGCTCGGCCATGTCCATTGCCGACATAACTTTCAATCGGGCGGCAATGCGCACGCCCAATTGAACGGGTGGCTTGGCAACCTCATGCAGGATCCCATCGGTACGGAAACGAACCCGGTAAATTTTTTCGTAAGGTTCGAAGTGCAGGTCAGACGAACCCATGCGTACAGCGTCTAGGAGCATCTTATTAACGAAGCGAACAATAGGCGCATCGTCAGCATCGCTGCCCATGTCCTGTTTGTCCTCGTCTGTAACGCTTTGAACGTCAAGCGCATCGAGGTCCTCATCGGCCATGTCGCCAAGGCCACCAGTAGGGCTGTCGAGAAATTTATCTATGGCAGCATGCAGCTTATCGTCTTCAACTATAACGGCGTCAGTCATCAAGCCTGTGTTGAACTGAATGTCGCTAAGAGCTTGCTGATTAGTGGGATCCGACAGCCCCAAAAACAAGCGAGACCCTCGTCTAAAAAGAGGAATGACGCTGTGTTGGCGAATCAGTTTTTCGCTGACCAGTTCTCTGGGTTGCGCTTCAAGGTCCACGGCGGTGAGGTCGCAATAAGGATAACCAAACTCCTCGGCGCAAAGCATCGCTAAATCTTTTGCATTGGCTAGCTTGTGCTGTACCAAGTAGGTGATAAAAGGGATTTTTTCCTGTGAGGCCTGCTTGCTGGCCTTGCTGGCAGCCTGGGCATCCAGTAGCTGATCCTGGACGATACGCCGGGCTAGGCCGGAGAGAGCTGGAGTTTCCATAGGCAGGAGCTGTCTCAATCTGTTTCAGTTGGCTATTCTATTTCGACTATAGTACAGCAGTGCTCGACGGGACGCATAACAGGAAAAGAAAGTTCCGCAAAGGTGACAAAAAACGTCACTGTGTGACGAACATGGTGCAGATTTTTGGGTAACAATAAGTATCCTTTTCTGTTTGGATGCCGCCAGACGGAGCTCAGGGGATGTTGGCACGGGTTATGCTCTGTTATTAATAGCCTTCAGGCTAAATCACACATTGGAGTAGGCTATGAAAAAAGTTCAAAAAGGTTTTACGTTGATCGAACTGATGATCGTTGTTGCTATCATTGGTATTTTGGCTGCGATCGCCTTGCCGGCGTATCAGGATTACACCGCGCGTGCCCAAGCGACTGAAGCATTGACTTCAACCGCGGGTGTTCGTGCTGATGTTGGTGTAGACACGGCTGAAGCCGGTGGTAACGTAGCATTTGCAAGCCCCGCCACTATCGCTTCTGCACTCTTGCTGGACGGTAAATATTATGCTCCAGGTGGTGCCAGCGTTTCGGCTGCTGGTCAGATTGCGGTCGCTTACACTGCCGGTGCTCTTAACGGTCAGACTATAACGATTACTCCTACTGTCGCTAACGGTCAGATTACTGGGTGGACTTGTGCCGGCCTTATCAAGCCCAGCCACATTCCTTCTGGTTGCCGTTAATAGTCGGGAAGGAACTTCTGCCGGTATAAAATCTATTTGACTTATCCTGGTAAGGTTTCAAGCTCTCTAGACAAGCCTCGGGCAGCCGGGGTTTGTTGTTTACGGAGCGAATCATACCTCATAGAAAATCCCTCATATTCTCCATTTTCTTGTGCTGCTCCACAGGCCACATCAAGCATGATTGGGCAAGACGTCTTGCTTTTTTGTTCTTAGCCTGATCTTTTGATCCCAGCCTCGATCTATGCTCTTTGAAAAATCCCCACTTCGTTCGGAGATTTTTATTGGTGGCCCAAACAGGTCGCGCTCGCCCTAAGAGTCAAGCCGTTCACTTGAATTACATCAATGTCCTCGCATCATTTTGCCCCTCTACTTGGAAAATTAGAGCAATTACTCTATATTCTTTTCTCCAATAAAAATAATGAGGTGTCTGCTATGTCGTCTTCTTTATCCCCATCTGCAGTTGCTGTTCTCGGCCTTGCAGCCTGGATGCTGGTGTTGTTGTTCGTGATGGTCAATCAACGCGGGCTATTGGTGCTATCGGGAAAGATGAAGGTCAACGCATTTGCTCCAGACGGTAGCAACACACCTGATGGTTTTGGTCGTCGTCTCGTGCGAGCGCATGCCAATTGTGTTGAAAATCTACCCTTGATGCTGGCAGTGCTTCTCTATGCGCTTGCTACAGGTAACAGCGCGGTGACCGATGGTCTTGCTCTGCTGCTGTTGGCTGCCCGGGTTTTTCAATCTGTGATGCATCTGATCAGTACTGCTCAGATTTTTGTCTGGTTACGCTTCGCAGGGTTCTTGGTCCAGCTGCTGATTGTTGCTTGGTGGTTGTTGCGGCTATCTGGGTTGATTGGCTGATCTGCTCTGGGAGGAGGGCATGGAGGGCCTCCTCCTGTTGGCTACCAGGAGCCGTAAGGAATGCCGTATTGGTTGATGTAGGCTTTTGACTCAGGCGCTAGGGGCAAAGCATAGCGACCGTCGTTTTGACCTGATGACGGTCCTTCTTTCACTATCTCTCCTTCAACTCTTGCAACTTCTATAGGGGGAACACAAGGGCCCATTATCCATGCTTTGGCGATACCTCCCGGAGCTAAGCCGATTGTCAGTGATTTACGGTAGTCCGTTCTTGGTTTTCCTCCAGCGCTGCAGCGTACCTGCCAAGGCTTAATCATTTCCTGACGTATTTCTTCATCTATGGGAATGTAGACTTCATAGGTCTGAGGCTCCGCCAAGGACTGCCAGCGTACATAAATAAGCCTAGGTAAATCGGCACCAGTTACGTGCTTGCCTTTTCCTCCCCCTGGATGCTTAGGCCAGCCAGTGGGATTCCCTTTGCTGTCTGGTGGGTTCGTGACGGAAGACGTCCCACTCATCGCGCGTTTGTAGATGCGATTGCGGACATCCACAGCATCTGCAGTCTCGATCCATACTTCCATGTAACTAGGTGCTAGAAAACCAAGCCGCCAAGCGTCGTAGGGCAGCGGTTTGCCGATGCCATGCGTACAGCCGCTAAGTGCAACAATAATCAGCAAAAGCCAGACACAAGGTTGTTTATTCATTGAGATGGACCCTGCGTGTGTTGTTTTCGCCAGGACGGTTAACGGAAAAAATAGGTAAACCATGCTTGGTTGTCCCTATGTTTGTGTTCCAGTGAGCGGATTGGTGGATGTAACGACGGTAAAGCAAAGCGCTCTCGGGCTGTGTCAGAGCCGGCTGGGCTAACGCTCCCAAGGCGTAGTCTTGAAGCTTGACGGCTATATTGAGTAGCTCATCGGGTATAGACAGCTCGGGTAAATCTGGGATGTCTTTAAATGGTACTTCTTCTCTGGCAGCCAATTCGCGCATAATCCGCATGTATATCAGCGATAGCTCACCCCGTACTTCGCGGTCGCTTTCAAGCGCACAGTAAACGTATTTTTCCGGATGGGAGTCTCGTTTCCGGACAAAATCAATGTCTGCGTCCCAGCTAACGATTTCAGGTTCTAAACCTCGGCGCTGCAGGTCGGTTTGACGGTGCTTGAGCTCCTCCAGGGTAGCCATCCATGCCCCAGTGCGTTCATTAGGCTGATGTCTTGGAACCTGGCTGCGACGTGGGCGACTCAACAGTATCTTCTCGCGGCTACTCGGTAGATAACCGCCACCCACATCTGAATGAGCGCCTGGCACGACGATGTCAGCTTGACCCGCGCTGTTAAGAGCGAAGTTGTGACGGTATTCATCGGCAGCGACGAGCTGGACGATCCTGCGTGCAGCGTCGGAATTAATACTTAGCTCCAAACCATGATTATCTTGGTTTGCGGGGCTCAGGTCTCCTCTTAGGGGTGTAGCAATACCTGCAACTGTATCAAACAGACCAATAAAACCGAGGCTTACATCCTGCTTTGAGCGCCAAGTGAAGGTACTAGCGAACATGCTTGTCTCAGTTTGCATGTGTTCCGCCAGCAAACTGTTTTCGCCTTTTAGCAGGTTGTTGGCAAAATGTCGTGCAGACGCAGCTCCGCGGCTAAACCCGAATACATCCAGCTCTAGATGTTTGATGAGAATCCCGGGATTGGATTGTCGAAAATAGCTGATTTTCTCCATTATGGCGTCAGGGGCTTGCTCCACCCTTGCCAGCGCACCTGTATCGCCAAGACCGGTTGCCTGGCTGTATAGAGAGTCTTGAGATCCGCTCTTCGTGCCTGAGCCTTCCAGATACACTGCCAAGGATGCTTTCGTCTCATCCTCAGAAAGGTTCACGCCAGCCTGGTCGATATACAGATCAAACAACCTCGCCACATTCGTCACATCGTTCCCATAGCTGCTATTCGGTGCGATTCCGCTTTCGTCATAGCCATGTTGGGCACAATGTTCGCGAATATCTTCAGCCAGATCCTCCAGCCCGATATCCTGCGCACGGCATTCGGCTACGCTACGACTGTTCGCCACGTTATTCCCGGTACCATCAAAGAAGACTCCGATTCGGAGAGTAATAATCTGCTGAAGGGGTAGTTCTGTTTCAAGCTCCTCTTCTTCCTCCTCAATATCCTCCTCGACTTCTGCAGGGAGGGTAGTGACGGCAGGCAGTGGTTGCAGCGCCATGGCGTCTAACAGATTGCCGGCGATAGCCTGATCCGCCTCGAGCAGGACCCCTGGCAGTTGAGCGTTAGCGCGGCTTACTCTGCAGGGACTACCGCCTGCGTTAACTTTAATGCTAGGCCCAGCCAGCGTCACACCGCTGGGGTCCAGCTTCAAGAACGAGCCACCCCCCTTGGCCGTCAGTTCCATGCCGGCATCAATTACAATCTTGTCGCCGGCGTAGTAGTGGATTTCATTCCCCGCCTCAATGAACTGCCCCGTGCCCAGCTTGACGTGCTGACTGGTGCCCACCGTCAGGTGATCATTTGCCTTGATTTCGGTCTTGCGGTCGCTGTGGGTGCTGTGGTGCTCTTCGGACATGAATTCGGTGTAGCTATTGGCCTCTACACGATCATGTCGTTCGTTGCCGACGCGGATTTTCTGGTCGTGCTCGATGTTTTCGTCCCAGTCGCGCTGGGCGTGGATGTAGATCTGTTCCTGATCCTTCTTGTCTTCGATGCGCAGCTCGTTATAGCCACCGCCGCCGGGTGAACTGAGGGTCTTAAAGACGCTGCGGGTCTTGTGGGCGGGCAGTTCGTAGGGTACCGGGTGAGTCTTGTGGTACAGACAACCGGTGACCAGGGGTTGGTCTGGGTCGCCTTCGAGGAAGCTGACCAGCACTTCCATGCCAATCCGGGGTATAGCGACGCCACCGTATTGGTTGCCTGCCCAGTCTGAAGCTACGCGCAGCCAACAACTGGTGCGTTCATTGCCCTGGCCTTCACGATCCCAGTGGAACTGAACCTTGATTCTTCCATATTGATCGCAGTGG
>NZ_CAXBOV010000022.1:0-67521 GCF_963977355.1 uncultured Halopseudomonas sp.
CCTATTGTTCTGATTAGCGCTTTAGATGCTAGACGGTGCTGACCGGATGCTTACCCAGAATGGTAGGTGGGAACCAACCATTCAGAGGATGAGGAGAAGCCCGTATGAAGATTACAAGAGTCGGTGTGGATATCGCAAAGTCTGTTTTTCACGTGCATGGTGTGGATCGTCATGACCAACTGCATTGGCAGGCCAACCTAAAACGAGGCCGGTGGCTCGATGCGTTGAGCCAACAGGTGGCACCGGGGGCAGAGATTGGCATGGAAGCTTGTGCATCCTCACACCACTGGGCTCGTGAGTTACAGTGTCGGGGATGCACCGTCAAACTTATCGCTGCTCAGTTCGTCAAGCCGTACGTCAAGAGCAACAAGAATGACCGTGTCGATGCGGAAGCTATCTGCGAGGCTATGGGACGGCCTGGTATGCGGTTCGTTGCCGTCAAATCCGTTGGTCAACAGGACATTCAAGCTGCACACAGGATACGAGAAGGGCTCGTTGGACAGCGAACCGCCAAAGTGAACCAGATCCGCGGCCTGACTGGCGAATACGGTCTGGTTGCTCCAGTCGGTATTAACAAGCTCCGGCAAACATTGCCCCTGTGGCTCGAAGATGCAACGAATGGCCTGAGTGACGAGTTCCGCGGGTTACTTGCCGAGCTTGCACAAGATCTCCGCTACCTTGACGACCGGGTATCCAATCTTGATGAGCGGATAACCCGCATGGCGAAAACTGATCCTGTGGCGAAACGTTTGCTGGAACTCCGCGGAGTCGGTCCCTTGACCGCTAGTGCCCTTGCGGGCGCACTTGGAGATGGTAAGGGGTTTAGAAGAGGACGTGATTTTGCAGCCTCACTCGGCCTTACTCCACGCCAACATAGCACTGGTGGTAAAGACCGACTGCTGGGCATTAGCAAAAGAGGTGACAGCTACCTGAGAAAATTACTGGTCCACGGAGCTCGAGCTGTCATTCGGCATGCCAAGGATAGAGACGATGGGCTGAGCCAGTGGCTAAATGAGTTGAAGGTGCGTAAGCATGTAAACGTTGTCACTGTCGCCCTGGCGAACAAGACTGCGCGAATCGCCTGGGCCTTGGCACATAATGGCACCAGTTACGACCCAGTATTGGCCTCAGACGGGTGAGACAGCTAGCAGCAGTCCCTTTTTCAGGCTGAAAAGAAGGAGTTATACCTCAGCGATTGCAAAGCAAAATGTTTGATGGCGAACAGGTCAAACCGACGATGGGATACCCCTGCCGGACGGAGAGCATAAGAGCTCGTGTAAGCGTTTGGGAACCATCGTGCGAATAGCCCATCAGGGTCCGATGCCTAAGATGACGGCATCTGTGAAGAGACCGAATACACGTAGGCAATTGCACCCTATCGTGATCGAACAAAATGCTTGCAAACGAGGAGGAGTCCATACACGTCCGGTAAACCCATCTTGCCGTACGTAGGCGATCCGCTATTTTAGGTGCCCACCTATTCTTAGTGGGCACCTATTATGGATTACGACGCGCCGCTTAGCGATGTGACACCAACACCGAAGAAGCGGCGACGCCGCTATTCCGCAGCATTCAAGGCCCAGATCCTCGCTGAGTGCGATCACCCTGGTGCATCCGTGGCCGGTGTTGCCATTCGCCACAGCTTGAATCCCAACATGGTGCAGAAGTGGCGCCTCGTTCAGCGGCGCGATTCACAGGATGACTTCCTTCGTCTGCCAGCACCTTCGCCTCCTGCCTCGCAGGCAGGAACGCTCGATGATTCAGCGACGATACGCTTGGAAGTACCAACGTCCTCAGGCAGGCTGATCGTACACTGGCCGCTCAATGCTATCGAGCGGTCTGTCGACTGGCTGCGTGCTGTGACAAGGTGACGCTGCCCGTGAACATGGGCCAGGTCCTGCGCATCGACGAGATCTGGCTGGCCCGGGATCCGCTGGATATGCGCTGCGGCCCAGAGACAACACTGGCCCGAGTGATCAAGGCCTTCGGCGCAGCGAAGCCACACTGCGCCTACGTCTTCGCCAACAAGCGGGCGAATCGCATGAAGATCCTGTTGTGCGACGGCTTCGGTATCTGGCTGTTGGCGAGGCGGCTGCATCAGGGCCGCTTTGTCTGGAGCGCACTGCGCAGTGGAGATCCGGTGGCCCTTGATGACCTGCAGTTGCAAGCCCTGGCATCGGGGTTGCCGTGGCAATATGCCGGCGCGAACTTCGTCATAGACCGGCAGTAGATAACACCACGATCACCCGCTCGGGTCTACGGAAATAGTGCTTATGGCTATTTAGGTCCTCTGGTGGCACAGTGTCGTTATGCTTGCATCAGTCGACATTAACCAGCTCAGCGAGTCCCAGCTCCGCGAATTGGCGGCGCAGATGCAGGATGCGTTGGGCGAGCGTGACGAGACCATTCGCCAGTACCGCCTGCGCAATGAACACCTCACGCACGAGATCGCTATTCTCCGGCGACATCGCTTTGGCAAGCGCAGCGAATCCAAAAGCAGTAGCCCACAACAGAACCTACTGGACGATCTGGTTGATGAGGATATCGCGGCGATCGAAACGGAGCTTGAGAAGCTGGCCGAGCATGACTCGCCGAGAAAGGATCAGCCTCTAAAACCACGCCGCCAACCGCTACCACCGCAGTTACCCCGTTCGGAGATCCACCACGATCCCGAGTCGACGACCTGTAAGTGTGGTTGTGAGCTGACGCGCATCGGAGAAGACGTCAGCGAAAAGCTGGATTACGAGCCTGGCCAATTCAGTGTAGAGCGTCATATCCGCAGCAAGTGGGCCTGCAAGGCCTGTGAGACGGTCGTGCAGGCGCCGGTGGCGCCCCACGTCATCGACAAGGGTATTCCGACCACTAACCTGCTCGCGCAGGTGCTGATCAGCAAATATGCCGACCACCTGCCGCTGTATCGGCAGGAGCAGATCTATGCCCGGGCCGGTGTCGAGCTTCCAAGATCGACGCTGGCGGACTGGGTGGGCCGCTGCGGTGTGGAGCTGGCACCGCTCGTGGACCAACTGCGCGCCTGCTTGCTGGGCCATGCGGTTCTGCATGCGGACGAGACACCGGTACCGATGCTGTCGCCGGGCAAGAAAAAGACCCATCGCGCCTACATCTGGGCGTATGCCACAACCCGCTCGGCAGCGATCCGGGGTGTGGCCTACGACTTCCAGCCATCGCGATCAGGCAAGGCCGCTCGTGACTTCCTGACCGACTGGCAGGGCAAGCTGGTGTGCGACGATTACGGTGGTTACAAGGCCGGCTTCGCCACTGGCATGACTGAAGTCGGCTGCTGGGCGCACGCGAGGCGGAAGTTCTTTGAACTTGCCGAGCGCGGTGACAGTCCGATTGCCGCTCAGGCCCTGGAGATCATCGGCAATCTCTACGATATTGAGCGTGACATTGCGGAAGAGCCACCGGATGAACGACAACGAATCCGGGACAAACGATCTCGCCCGATTATGGAAAAGCTCCGGGAGTGGCTCATCCACCAGAGATCTGCTCTGACGGCAGGCACCCGAACCGCCGGGGCGATTGATTACAGCCTGAAACGTTGGGATGCGCTGACGCGCTATCTCGACGACGGCGAGGTGCCGATCGATAACAACTGGATCGAGAATCAGGTGCGCCCCTGGGCTCTTGGCCGGAAAAACTGGTTGTTTGCTGGATCGCAGCGTAGCGGGCAGCGGGCGGCGAACGTGATGAGCCTGATCCAGAGCGCGAAAATCAACGGTCTCGACCCGCAGGCTTACCTGCGCGATGTACTTGAGCGTCTACCCAGCACGAAGTACTCAGAGATCGACAGTCTCCTACCGCACAACTGGAGTCCGGCTATCAAGGTGTAATCGCCGGACGCTTACAGTGCTCCGTGTAAATTGTGAAATCACCACGGTCATTGACGTTGAATTGAATCCAGCCATCGCGACGGGTGGTCAAGACGCGTCGCTGCTTTTTGGTCGTAGAGACAAGAACACCGTTTGGCCAGTTGTCGCTGATACGCTGGCGGTATGTCTGCGTCATTCCTTGCGTGTTGTGTACGATGGCCTTATCGGACATGACAATCGCGCGGGGCTGACAAAACTCAAACACTTCTTCACAGTAGCCATTTTCTCGGCCATGGTGAGAAGCAACTAGAATATCCAAGCTGCCCAAATCATGACGAAAATCTTGTTTGGCCAATAATGCCAGCCAGCCTTCTCGTTCCAGGTCTCCCGGAAATAAAATCTTGAAACCACCAAAGTCAATGAATACGACGAGACTCAGGTCGTTCGTTGTATTGCATCCCGGATAGCTGTTGAAGTAAGTCTTTGCAGTTATCCCTCCCATGCCATCATTGAATGGCAGGCTAACCGGTTGATTGAAATTGCGATGAATTTCCAAATACCGTTGGATATCGCTGGTCAGGGGCCCGTTTACTTCTTTCATCGCCCGAAGTACTTCGGCGGGAGGATGGGGGTTGCGGGTGAATGTTTCAACTTGAACACCTTCCTCCCAAAGTCCGTTCAGATCACTCATGTGATCCTGATCGGCATTGGTGATAAAAAGATAATCGAGACGGTTTCGTTGCAGTTCGTGCCGGATATAGGTGCTGGGACGCCAATCTTGAGTGCAGCCGGAATCGATCATGGCGAGGCGGCCTGCTTGCCCATTGAGCAGGTGACGCAGCATCGCACAGGCTCCGTGCTCGACATCCCATATTCTCAAAATCATCTCACCCGGCATATTATCTCACCTCGCCCTGAAGAAGGTGTAAGTCCTGTTCTCCAACGATAAGTTGGATGGCAGGTAGGCCGTCTTCGGCCATGCCAAGAGTTAAATGAACCAGTTGTTCAATGTCGTCTCGACTTGGCGAGGCGGAATGGCCAGGGGGATGGCTGTGCCACTCACCGATGTACCCAACCATTCCGGCGGTACGTGTTGATGCTTGCTGTACTGCATCTGCCAGGCCGGCGATGCCACGCTCAAAAGATGCCGGGGAGGCCTTGCTGTCTGTTGGTGCCGGAAGGCACGCCACGACGGTGACTGCGTTGATATTGAAATCATAGTACCCAAGGAGCACGCCTCCCGTTTCATTGGGGAAGCCCTCCTGGCGCAGGCCCCTAAGCTCTTGCTCGACGCCGCTATCAATAAATAGATTGAGTTCGCCGAATGCCAGGCAGCGTTCAGGGGCTACCGGAACAACATAGACCTCGACGCTGCCTCGCTGCGGATCACGTTGCCAGATACGGATCAAAGCTTCGTCTTGGCTGGCCATTACCTGAATTTGTTCAGCCAGCGTGCTTGCATGCCCCATAATCCGCGAATAGGGCATTACCATTGAAATATCACGGCAGCTCGCTCCGCTCCAGAATGTGCTGGTGTGGCCACTGAGATGAAGCTCACCCCAGTCAGATTGAATCAGGGCTCGGTAGTATTGTGCTTCAAGTGTACGAAGACGTCGCTCGCGTGCTGAATCCTCGGCAAGCAAAACCGCCGCGTTGCCATTGGGTGTGATGAAAGCCGAGGCCTGCCGCGGCCATTGCTCAATCATGCTCGCTGCCCGTGGGTATTCAAGGGTTGTTGAAGCATCAATCACCAAATCGGCTGCCTGACAGGCATTTGTCACGCTGGTGTCGGAAAAGTCCGTGGCGTCAGCCACTATCGGAGTGATGGCAGACGCATCCGCCATAGCCGCCGCATGTAGTCCTGCCACCACAGTCGATTTCGTTTCACCGATGTGTTGTGTGTAGGCGATGTGTCGCGACAGGTTGTGAGGTTTGATGTGATCCTTGTCAATGACAGTCCACTGTCCCCAGCCGCTGCGTCCCCATAGACTAGCGAATAGGCTCCCAAGGGAACCTGCGCCGATCAGCACTCCCTTTGGTCCATCCGGGACAGTGCCGGATTGTCGTTGGGTCGCGGGGACATCATTTTGCTGTAACACCTCCATTGGAAGAATCAGGTGATCGCGCCATGCAGTTGAAGGCTCCTGATTCAACAGATCCTTGTAGTACCTTCCCTCGTGTGCCATCAAGGCACCGGTGGCAGCGCCGAGTTCAACGGTGCCGCTTTGCACCAGAAACGCGCGACGCGCGATGAGGCTCGGTTCCTCGTCGGTATTTCGGCGCATTGGGATATGCAAAAGGATCACTAATCCCTGATCGCTATCGGCGGCGGTGATACCCGCTTGACCCACTTCATCCTGCAGTGCCGTGCGTAGCGGGCCGATAAGGTCCACTTCTCGCTGTTCCAGTAAGTCGGCAAGTTGTCCGAGCGTCGCGGGGTCACGTTCGACAAACCCATGCAAGATAGGGGGTAACGTCAACTCGATATATTTTGTGGTTCTGCCTTGCCGGGTAGCCTCCGATTGGGGCTCCAGAAAACAGGTGAATCCCTCATCAGGTCGTTCTTGTCGAAGCGCAACCACAAAACGCAACCTTGGGTTTTGCTGTAGCTCGTCCAGATTCCAGGGGAGAACAAGCTCGTATTTGCTGGCAAAGAACAAGTGCTCTACCGGTTGGTCTGTTGGGTGCAGTTCGCCACGAGCACTCTTTTCCAGCCACCATTGAATACGGCGGAGAAATGATTGCGGTGTCCAGGTTCGCATGACAGACGCTGCCGACTCAAAGTAAAGACACAGGCTCGCAGGCGCGTTGTGTACACCCTGGTTCTGGTGCATCAAGATTGGAAAGTCCCGGCGCAGTGCCAGGACTTCAACCAGCTGTTTTGCGTCTTTTGGAATGAACAGCGCCAATCGTTCCCGGTATCGAATGCCAAATGGGTTTTTGGGAGGAACATCGTCGCACTCGACGTCCACCACCAGACATTCGAGCGCAGCTTTACCCTCGACGGGATGTCGAAGCATGCAGGTAAGTGAATAGTCGCGATGTCGCTGGACGGCGCCCAGCAGAGCATGGGTTCGCGGGAAGGTAAGATCTTTGCTGTCGTGGACGTCTACGACGTTTTCTAGTTCGTGATATTCATCCGCCATTACCCAGCTCGGTACCCCGCGCGTGGTGGGGTGGACGTTATGATGGCAGGTGCGCCGATGGCCGCCGACCGCTTCCAGGTGACGCCGCCGCTGCTGACCTCGAAGACGATGGGCTCGGGCTTGTTAGCGTTGGGTTCTTCCATCGTCACAAGGAATTTTCGTCCACCAACTTCGCTCAAATACTTTTCATAAGCGTTGCGGGTCTGGATGTGTGGTGGTTGTACCTGATCGTAGGACTCTTTGATATCCGGGATCGGCTTACTGGAACTGATGATGTAGGCATCCTGTTTTCCGGCAAGCAGTAGTTTCTTGACGAGTGGTTTGGGTTCCGTCTCCTTATCACCTTTCTGGCCGTCTTCATTTAATGCGAGGTAACTGCAATGGTGAGGAATGTTGTACAAATCCCAGGCGAGTCGATCTTCGTTCTTGTGATATTTGGTGATGTTGACGATGTCTTCAATGTCTTCCCAGGTGGCATCGCCGACTTCCAGGTAGTCGTAATGCTCGCCATTGGCACGGAAGCGCACATTGAAAACCAGGGACGCCCGGTTGCGGATAATATCCCCCTCATCACAGTGCTTGATGAAGGGCGAATGGCAAAAGAACTCAACATCGTCGTTTTCCAGAGAGAACCCTGGAACGATGGTGCCGGCGTCAATGAACAGGTGGTCGCGTGCGGAGGCTGATTCGCCTCGCTCCTTTAATCGGGGTTCCAGCCAATTGGCAAGTGCCTGTGGTTTTGAAAATACCAGGATGTCCTTGCCTTCCAGCAGACGATGTCTGGCCTCCTGGCGGAGGAGAATATATTCTTCCTGCTGATGGTCGTTGTCCGCTTCCTCCAGTAGCATCGCGGCGGGCACCCAAAGTTCATTGATCTTGACCCGGCCGTCCCCTTGGTATTTTTTCGCATGCTGCAGTTCAAAGAAGTCGGTACTGCCTTGGATATGGTCCCGGTCGGCATGGGTAAATGCCACGACGTCGAAGTAGTCACGCCCCGCATTGTCCAGCTCTTCCTTGAGGTGGGCTTCTAGGTCGATTTCAGGCTCGTCGGAATCTTCGGCTTTGCCTGTATGGCGGAAGTCGAAAAGAACACGGCGTCCCGCCGACAAGACGATTTGTGTCGTGTCCCCATTGCCCACTGGGTAAAATATGACTTTGTGTGTTTCTGCCACGCTGTTCTCCTGCTGTTTTGCAGTCGGGTGGCAGTCCACGCACTAGCACTCTGCCACTGAGCAGTCATATTACCATATATTGTGTTTATTAGTGTGTCAACTATCTATATATAGTTGCTAATGAAAGGCAGTCAATACGTCCCGGCGTACCGCCGTCGGGCTCGCGGGCTGCGCCCCGCGCTTCTTGTCGAATCGCGGCCATCCGGCTTTGATCCTTGACGCCTCCGGCCCGTGAGGGCCTGCGCGCTCCGCTTGCCAATCCCTGGTGTTGTGGCTGGTGGGGTGTGGCGGTCTTGCTGTTTCCCTCACCGTACCACGGCGTTCTCGCCGTCAAGGGCTGCGCGTGCTCCGCGCGCTTGCGTCCTGTGGCCGTTATTGACCCCTGACGGCTTGCGCTGCGCCGTGCTGGCGCCGGTTCCGGGCAATTCCGCCCGAGCAACCGGAGCACGATCATGACTCAATTCTCTCTCATTTCCGATTCCTCGCTGCTGGTTCGTGATGACCAGGGGCGCTACCTTCCGGCTACGGCCGACCAGATCCTGACGGCTGCCCGCCAGGTGATCGACCAGAAGATCCAGCGTGGCGCCTCGTTTACGTCACCGGCCATCGTCAAGGAGTTCCTGTGTGCCAAGCTGGCAGGCTTCGACCACGAAGTGTTTGCGTGTCTGTTCCTGGATTCGCAGCACCGCCTGATCGAGTATGCCGAGCTGTTTCGCGGCACCATCGACGGGGCGGCGGTCTACCCGCGGGAAGTCGTGAAGATGGCACTTCAGATCAACGCTGCGGCCGTGATCTTCTCGCATAACCATCCGAGCGGGAATCCCGAGCCGAGCCAGGCGGATCGGACGATTACCCAGCGGCTGAAAGAGGCGCTGGCACTGGTGGATGTACGCACCCTGGACCATATCGTCGTCGGCGGTGAACAGACATCGTCATTCGCCGAGCGAGGGCTGTTGTAGCACAGGGGCTTCGGCCCCTTTTTTGCTGCGTTCTCTGCTACTTGAGGGGCGGGTGAGGTGGGGCGGTCTTGCTGCTCCCTTACACCGTACCACGGCGTTCTCGCCGTCAAGGGCTTCGCGTGCTGCGCACGCTTGCGGGCGTAGCCGTCTGTGACCCTGTGACTGCTTGCGCTGCGCCGTGCTGACGCCGGTTCTGGGCAATTCCGCCCGAGCAACTGGAGATCGTCATCATGAACGACAAATCACATGTGTCGCTGGAACGTCACGTCTGCCTGGTCTGTGGCACCGCCTTCGATACCGGTAACATCCTGCTCGACAAGCGCTTGCGCGCGAGCCTGGAACGCCACACATCGACAGGCTGGGGCCTGTGCGACGAACATCGGCGGCTGTTCGATGAGGGCTTTGTCGCCCTGGTCGAATGCGATCCAGAGCGTAGCGGCAAGCCGACAGGCACCGATCGCTTGAAGCCGGAAGCGGCGTATCGCACGGGGCGTCTGGCCCACCTGAAACGCGACGTGTTCGCCGGCGTGTTCAACATACCGCTTGCCGCCGATCAGGCTTGCGTCTTTGTCGAACCCGGCATCATCGAGCAGCTTCAGGCGATGGTGGAACCGGCATCGGATTGATCGTTCGATCCATCCTCGAAAGCGTCGTTCCCGTTGACCGGGGCGGCGCTTTTTTTCTGCTGCGCCCGGTGTCGATGTCTTCGGCTTTGTGGGACTGCGCGTTGTGCTTGCACTCCAGGGGAACGGCGTGTCGCCGATCCCCGCCGCTCTCCGTTTGGCGCCCCTGAAAAGCCGCCGAACAGGTTGCACCTGATCGGCCTTCGCGCCTGTGGCGGTACGCGCTTCGCTTGCTGTGTGGTCGGCACATAGTGAAGGCCATAATCTGTCCAGCCATCCTCCCTCATTACATCACTTTGTCCGCGACTGTAGCCCACGCCCGCGTGCCGTCAAGGCGCGCCGGGCCGGGCCGTGCCCACCCAGCGCTTATCTCCTTGACCGCCCCCGGCCGTGCGCTCCCGACCGTCGCGGGCGATGAACTCGGGAAAGACGGTTGCAACAGGGCCGCCAGACATTTGAGCAGATATCTGGGTTGGTTTATGGGGTGACAAGGCAAGTGGGCTCCGAATCTGGGAATCCGGTCATATCAATTCGATTCAGTCTTGCGTGCCCACCCTGGCGAAAACGACATGCCGTGACCGCTCCACTTTGCCGTGACTGGTTGTGTATTGCCCGGTAGCCCTCAATGCTGGTGATGGGCATAAAGCGTGAACGGGTATGGCTCATCTATCCGGGGGAGGCTTGCCTGGCGTTACTGTCCGGTCCGAGCTGCAACATCTGCGAAAGATGGAGGACGTTCCTCGCATGTCCTGTCCTGGGCCATGGACTGACGTGAACGGGTGACAACGGATACCGGTATCGCTGTGCCGCGGAATACCGGGTAGGCCATTACCCCTTTTGGGTCAGGTCGGCCCAATACGTCCTTGGTTCGTTGTGAATCCTGGCGAAGGTGCGGCTGCGCCTCGGGCTCAATGGCCGCAACCCTTCGGCGCAAAGAATATTCCCCGGCGCTGGGCGCCTTCCTCGCGCAGCAAATTCTTTGCGCCTTCAGGTCCTCCACGCTGTTGCGGCCGCTGCGCGGTGCGGCCCGCCCGACCCACGCCGACCGGATCACAACAAGGACGCGATGGGCGCGACCTTGGCAACCCGAAAGGAGTACACATCATGGCCAACATCGGCACCTTCACCGCAGAGAAAAACGGCTTCACCGGCACCCTGCGCACCCTGGCGCTCAACGTCAAACTCAAGTTCGTCCCCAACGACAAGGGCAGCGAAAACGCTCCCGACTACCGCCTCCTGGCAGCCAACGGCCTGGAGATCGGCGCGGCCTGGCAGAAAGTCAGTCAGGCGGAGCGGCCCTACCTGTCGGTCACCCTCGATGATCCGTCGTTCCCCGCCACCGTCTACGCCCGCCTCATCGAGGGCGAGGACGGCAAGCACAACCTGCTGTGGTCCCGGAACAAGGGCGAGTGATCGTCACGGCTTGCGCCCCGCCCTTCGTGGCGGGGTTTTCCGTGTGTCAGGATTCGGGATTCGCCAAGCGTCGCTCGGTGTCCGCCATCAGTTCGGCGGAGCTGCATTCCAGTGCCCGTGCGATTTTGAGAATCAGGGCCAGCGTCGGCATGTGCTCGCCGCGTTCGACTTTCCCCAGGTGAGAGCGTTCCACGTCCGCCAGATGGGCGAGGGTTTCCTGAGCCACGCCCCGTTCCGTGCGCAGGGCACGCACGGCCTCGCCGAAAGCCCGTGCCGGCTCGGCTTCATAGGTGGTGGCGCCGGTTGGGCGGCCGCGTTGGATTGGACGCTTCTTCATACATGAGAGCGTCGTCTCGCGGCATAATAAAAACCACGTTAAAGATAACTCATTTGCTGTTTTCGACCTATGATGGAAGGGGTTTTGTGACAGGGCCTTTTTATATGCGTGGAGACGTAAATGCGGAAAACCGCTTTGGTGGGGACGCTAAATTACGATTTGCCGGATTCGTGGTTTTGCTGATTTCCGCAGATCCAGCTTTGTATCTTTGGGCAAAGTCCCAATCCCGTATTCGTGCCATGTGGTAAAGGCGCAAGTCCGGTTTCGTGCATTTCAGGATCGCCTTCTTGGTTCATTCCACAGCGAACAGTGCGCGAGTCTGGCGCTCGCCGCTTGCCGTCAACCCCGGCCCGCACCGGACCGTGTTGGGGTATGACGGCCGCGCGGCCAGTCCGCGCCTGGTGTCGCCTCGCTCCGCCGTGGAGCGAACCCATCAGAGGAAGCGACCATGAAAACACTCATCACCGAACATCAACGCACGCAATTGCTGGCCAACGGCCAGGCCCACGCCGAAGGCCGGGACATCGATCCGCCGCCGGTGGTCAAGCTGTTCACGCCGGATGCCCAGGCCACCTGGCTGCTGACGGAACTTGATCCCGAAGACGGGGATACCGCCTTCGGCCTTTGCGACCTGGGGCTGGGCATGCCGGAGCTGGGCAGTGTGCGTCTCTCCGAATTGTCCACAATCCGCGGGCCGCTGGGCCTGCCGGTGGAGCGCGACCTGCAGTTCATATCCAGGCGCACGCTCTCCGAGTACGCGGCACTGGCCCGCGACAACGGGTCGGTCCTGGATTGATCGGCCCTGCCAGCCCGCAATGGCGGGCTGGCAACAGCACTGCCTTGATGAGATTTTTGTGACTTTTTCGGTCTGACGCCAGACCTCAGGCGCAACACTTCATATTGTTGCTCCAGCAGAGTGCGGCCAAGACGAAAAGAGTCAGGATGTTTGTGGCGAGATAGGGCAGGGTATTCGGTGCTGCGGGGAAAAGGTTTCCACGCAGCCGTCGCATTCGGACGATCCGCACAATGCCCCGGAGCCAATCGGACTTGACGCGCGCCCATAACGAACCAGGCAAGATGATACGCCGATAACGCCGTAGCTCCCACCGACTGAACCGCCGACTTCGCGCGACGTATCCCGCTGAAAGACAGGGAGGAGCCGCGTCGTGGCCAAGTCCGGCGAGCACTGGCACCCCGGTGCCGCCTATCTCTACGTCCTGCATCTTGATGGGCCGGCACTCGCCTGGGAGTACCTGCGCCGTCACCCCGACTACCTGCGCGACTGGTCGGGCCGTCGTCGTCATGCCGATGCGGCGGCGCACTGGGGGCTGCGCCTGTTGGAAGATCCTGCCCTGGATGCGCGGGACGCGCAACCGGTGTGGTGTCCCGATCACGCCGGTATGATCCAACTCCATCCCGATCTTGATCCGCCACCCGGTGTCGAGGGCTTCGGCCTGTGGCAGCTTCCCGGGCGCAAGCGCCTGGTCCATGACGGGCGTCGGTTGTTGGTGGCCACACGCTGGGCCGGTAGTTGTCTGCGCCTGGCTATTGCACCCGGCCTGCGGGAGGGCATGGCCTACGTCTGCGCGGCGCGCGCCTCTGCATGCCGCAACCTGGCCAACGAAGCCGAAAAATTGGTGACCGGGGCGGTGACGAACGCGATGGCTTGTGCCCGTCCCTCGGCGACCGAACTGCTGGAGCTTCATACCCTGCAGGCCCTGGACGGTGTTCTGGCCGGCGCATCCCTGCGCGCCGTGGCCGCTGTTCTTTTCGGTACGACCACCGTTGCCCGTGAATGGCATGCTGACAGTGCCCTGCGTGCACGGGTGCGCCGCCTGGTGCGCCGCGGCCGTGGCCTGATGCGGGGCGGTTACCGCAAGCTGGTATCGCCTCCCCTTGAAGGGGGACGTTCCGGTTCACCCACAGATCGTCCCTGAGCAGGGAGTCCCGCTTTCCCCAGACTGTCTCCATCCGGCCACAACAACGTGGCCATTGACCAAGACCGATGGAGATGCCTGTCATGAGACCCACGCCACTGCGGCCTTCTGCCGCCCCCGCTGCCACGCAGCAAGCCGTTCCTCCTTCCCGCTATCTCACCAACGATGAGGCGGCGGACTATCTTCGCCTGTCACCACGGACGCTGGAAAAACAGCGCGTCATTGGCGGTGGCCCGCGCTTTCGCAAATTCGGCCGTCGGGTGATGTACGCGGTGAGTGACCTGGATGCCTGGGCCGATGCCCGCAGCTACGAGGCTACTTGCGACCCCGAGTATATCGAACGCCACGCCGGCGACAGCCGTCATGAACGCTGAACGTACGTCCGACCATGGTGCGCTCCGCAAGCACGGGCAGCGGGCGGGAACAGCTCGATTTGTTCCGCGCCCTGCCGGGAGAGATGGCGATCCGCGACGCCCAGGACCTGATGGCCTATCCGTTCTTTTCGCTGGCCAAGTCGCGGCGCACCGTGCCCATCGACTTCCACTCCGGGCCGGTCACAGTGCGGGTGGAGGGCACGGGAGCGCACGGTATCGCCACCATCTGGGATGCCGATATCCTGATCTGGGCGGCCAGCCAGATTGTCGAGGCCTGCGATGCCGGTATCCGGCCATCGCGACGAATGCGCGCCACACCCTACGAGATCTTGCGCTTTATCGGACGGGGTACATCGCGGCGCGACTACCAACGCCTCAGGGCCGCCCTGGATCGCCTGCAATCCACCACGGTGGCCACCTCCATCCGCGAGACCACCGGGCGGCGCCTGCATCGCTTCTCGTGGATCAACGAATGGAAGGAGTGCGCGGATGTCCAAGGGCGACCGCTTGGCATCGAACTGATCCTGGCGGACTGGTTCTTCGCCGGGGTGCTGGACGAGGCCCTGGTGCTCACTATCGACCCGGCGTATTTCCGGCTGACCGGCGGTATCGAGCGCTGGCTGTACCGCCTGGTGCGCAAGCACGGCGGCCGCCAGCCCGAGGGGTGGCGATTCGATTTCCCGTACCTCCACCGCAAGTCGGGCAGCCTGGCCCGACCCAGCGACTTCGCCTGCGACCTGCGCGCCCTGGTGGCCCGGCAGTCGCTGCCGGGGTACGTGCTGTCCATCGAACGCCGACCCGGTTCGCCGGAAATCCTGGTGTTTCGGCCCGTGCCGCGCATGACACGTTGATAACTGCGGGACAAGCTGTGAACGGGCTCGTGCTATCGGGCGTACGAGCCTTCGTGCTATCAGGCGCAAGCGACTCGTGCCATCAGGCGTATGCATTCTCTGCCAGCTCAATGATCACGGGGCGTGCGCTTCTTCCTAACGTATTACCTAACAATCAATATCTTTATTTAACATTTACTTACCCATTGGCGCAGTGGATAAGTCGGACGAGTTTCTCCAAACGGTGCGATGCATCGGGGAGGGTGCCGACATGATCATCGCCCTGCTCAACCAGAAGGGCGGGGTGGGCAAGACCACACTGGCAACCCATATCGCCGGGGAACTCGCACTGCGCGGTCAACAGGTCATCCTACTGGATGCCGACCCCCAGGGCTCGGCCCTGGACTGGACGCAGCGGCGCAGCCAGCAAGGGCTGCCCCGTTTATTCAGCGCGGTGGGGCTCGCTCGGGAAACCCTTCACCAGGAGGCGCCGGAGCTTGCCCGGCGTTGCGATCACATCGTCATCGATGGCCCGCCTCGCATTGCCGCCATTGCCCGTTCCGCGCTGATGGCTGCAGAGCAGGTGCTGATCCCCGTGCAACCCAGTCCCTACGATCTGTGGGCCAGTGGCGAGATGGTGGCACTGATCCGCGAGGCGCAGGTGTTCCGGCCACACTTGGCCGCGGCCTTTGTGATCAACCGGCGCGTGGTGCGCACGGTGATCGGCCGCGAAGCCCGTGGCACCTTGGATGAACAACCGTTCCCTGCATTGGCTTCCGAGGTTTGCCAGCGCATCGTCTTTGCCGACAGTGTGGCGGCAGGTCGCCTCGCCCGGGAGACCGCACCGGACAGTATGGCGGCACGCGAGATTGCCACCTTGGCCGATGAACTGCTGCGGAGGGTGCCATGAGTGGAAAAGGCGGCAAACGCGTCGCCATTGGCGCACGTCCGCCGGTCGATCCCAATGCCGAAGCCTGGATACGCCAGGGCGATGCCAACGCCGTGCAAAAGGGAGAGCTCTACACCGCCCGGCTGACACTGGATGTGACGCCGGCGATGCGCGCCCGTATCAAGGTATCGGCCTTCACCAGGAACACCACGGTGGCGGAATTGCTGCGCGCATTGCTGGAACGCGAGTTTCCGGAGGAGGGCGCATGATGCTGGACGAGTCACCCATGAACAACTTGCCGTTGATGCCGCCTCGGGCATTCACCGCGCCGAATGACGACGCACCCTTGACCCGCGTCTCGCTGCTCTACATCGAGCAACGCATCAACCTGTACCTGCGCTTCGGTTGCCCATTGCGTGTTCGCCAGATTGATCGCTGGCGACGCTGCGCGGTATTTCCCCCGGCGCAGTTGTTTTGTCGCATCCGTTGGGAGTCGAACGACTACGGCACCACACGCTGGCAACTGATGGTCCTGCAAAGCGGCCGACCTGAAGAGCGTATGCAACGGGTGCGCGGTGTGCGTCCCGGTGCACACATCCTGTTGAATGCCGAGGGCGAGCGAAATGTGCGCGCCGTCTTGTCACAGATCGATGCCATTGAGGCACAGAGCATTGAGCCTGCTGATGTCTCTCCGACATATTGGCGCTTGTTGAGTAATCGCCTCGCCGCACGAGAGCCGTTACCCAATTACGACGCCGACCGCCATGCAGCTTGGTTGGCGGGGAGGGCGCTGCAATGACACCGAAACCTGCTGTGAACTCCCGCTCACGTCGCTTGGCGTGTGTCACTGTTATTGTGCTAATGGCAGCCGGTTTGGCCGCACTGGTCTGGGCGGCATTCACGCCGTCAAGAGCGCGGGTGGTCTACAACGCCTCTGACAGTGTGCCGATCGGCTGGTATCGCATAACACCGCTTGATACGGACGCAAATGCGATACCGGTGGACAGTATTGTGTTGGTTGATTTGCCCGAACACATTGCAACGCTGGCGGACAAGCGCGGATACCTGCCGTTGGATGTGCCACTGCTGAAACGTGTCGGTGCGGTAGCACCACAGAATGTCTGCATTGAGGATGGCCGCGTGCGCATAGATGGCGTAACGGTGGCCCACGTGTTGCTCATTGATGCACAGGCACGTCCACTGCCTTCCTGGATGCAATGCCGTCAGCTTGTTGAGAGCGAACTGTTCCTGCTCAGCACCACCAATCCGGGTTCCTTCGACAGCCGCTATTTTGGTCCGATCGATAGGGCAAACGTGATTGGCGTGGCCCACCGACTCGACCTGGAGTGACCAGCGTGAAAGCGAAAGTTGGAACAATTGTCATGCTCTTTTCGTGTTACTGCCGCTGTTGCAAGGGTGCAGTCGCGCCAACCGAAATGCGGCAGTCCCCTGTGCAGATATCTTGCCCCGAGCTCCCTCCAGCATTGGTGGGGCCGACTCTCGCCGGAGACCGGATGTCACGTATTGCAGCGTCGCCGGGGCATCGTATCCCCGAGCTTATAGGGCGGGGAAAGATGCAGGGCAAGATAAAAGGTCGCGGCACTTCGGTGCGCGAAAATCCAGTCTGCACATGGGGTGGACGCGGCACGCGCCTGGGGCGTGTAGCGTGCCGTCAAAAGCGCCAATGCCGCGTCCGCACTGATATAGCCGCGTGTCACTTGCGCCCCCTATTGCTGGACTTTGCTGGAGGTTCCCCATGAGCCGACGCCGCAATGACGAGGGCGAGCAGTTCAAGGTCAGGCCCAACGCACCGAAAAATCGCGGTCAAACCTTTATCACCTCCGTCATCAGGCAAGCCAGCAAGGCGGGGTCCCGAGCCCGCAAGGGAGGTGGCCGTCCAGGGGCGCGACTGGGCCGTGGCCATGTTGCCGCCCGCTTTGCCGGGCAATCTCTGGCGCCCAATGCCCGGCGCGTTACCATCAAGACCCGGCTGGTGAATCTCTCCAAAGCGGGGAAACGTTCCACCATCACTCATCTGCGCTATATCGAGCGTGAAGGCGTAGGCCGTGACGGGCAACAGGGCAGGGCCTACAGTGCCCTGAATGACGATACCGACCTCGCCGACTTCGAGCAGCGCGGCAGCAAGGATCGCCACCAGTTCCGCTTTATTGTCTCACCCGAGGATGCGGCGGAGCTGGAGGATCTGCACCGTTATACCCGCGACCTGATGCAACGCATGGAACAGGACCTGGGCACGCAACTGGACTGGGTGGCGGTGGATCACTGGAATACCGACAACCCCCATACACATATCGTTTTAAGGGGGCGGGATGATCAGGGTAGGGATTTAATCATCTCCCGCGATTACATCGCCGATGGTATGCGGCGACGGGCTTGCGAACTGGCCACCGAATGGTTGGGGCCGCGCACGGAGCTGGAGATCCAGCAAAGTCTGCAACAGGAGGTCGAACAGGAACGCTGGACCGGTCTGGATCGCACCCTGAAGCGCGAGGCAGAGGACGGCCTGCTCGATATGCAAAAGCTTGCTGAGCCACACCTGAAACGTCAGCGCCTTTTATTGATAGGTCGGCTGCAGCGTTTGCAGCGCATGGGGCTAGCGAGCGAACGACAGCCCGGCGGCTGGATGATCCATCCGGAGGCCGAACGGACTTTACGATCCATGGGAGAGCGGGGCGACATTATCCGTACCATGCAGCGAGCCATGAGCGGAAGGCAATGTGAACTGGATGTGTTCGAACCGACTGAAGACGCCAGTCCTATCATCGGCCGTGTCGCGGCCAAGGGCCTCGCCGACGAATTGAATGACCGTGGCTATCTTGTGCTTGATGGCGTCGACGGCAAAGCGCATTACGTGGCGCTGCCTGCCAAGGTGGAACTGGGAGAGTTCCCCATGGGTGCCGTGGTTGAAGCAACAGGTGTCGGCAAAGCCCGCGCCGTGGATCGAGATATTGCCGCACTGACCGAGGAGGGTCTGTACCGTATGAACCCGCATCAGATTCAACGGACTTTAAATACTCCTGGACGTAATCCTGAAGACGTACTGACCTCCCATCGCCGCCGTCTGGAGGCCCTGCGCCGCGCTGGCATCGTGGAGCGCCTGGGCGACGACGTCTGGCGCGTACCAGCCGATCTGCCAGAGCAGGGTCGGCAATACGATCGACAGCGCAGTGGTGGGATTGCCGTGACCCTGAAATCCCACCTTTCCATCGAGCGCCAAGCCCGGGCGATAGGTGCCACCTGGTTGGACCAGCAACTGTTAGACGGGAGGAATGTCGGTGGCGGCCAGGGCTTCGGTAACGAGGTTGGCAAGGCCCTGCAACAGCGAGCTGATTTCCTGGTGGAAGAAGGCCTGGCGGAGAAACGAGGCAGGCGTGTCATCCTTGCCCCCAATCTGCTGGCCACACTGCGCAATAAGGAACTGACCAAAGCGGCGGAAGGCATCACTGCGGAAACCGGCTTGGAGTATCTGCAACCCTCCGATGGCAAACGAGTCAGCGGCATCTACCGCCGCAGCCTGATGCTCACCAGTGGCCGTTTTGCCATGCTGGACGATGGCATGGGATTCAGCCTGGTGCCCTGGAAACCGGTGATCGAACAGCGGCTGGGGCGGTCGCTGTCGGCTGTGGTGCGGGGAAATTTCGTCAGCTGGGAACTTGGACGGGGGCGCGGTCTTAGTCTTAGTTAATCAATGCCATGATACAGAGAGAGTTGCCTCTATTTAAATACTTTTAATATAATGAGAATCATTATCGTATGCGCTTTGTCGTATCTGTTCGCGGTAATTAAGTGAAGGACATGGAGTCGGTCTAGAAACTGGAAACACAGCCCCTGCCAATCTGTCGGAACCTTAAGTCTTCTCAACCAGGTACTTTGTGAAGGAGATACAGGCTCTAACAAATTTTCGGGTTGGCGCCGCCATGCCGGGCATCTTTTTGCAGGAATAGACTGACAAACGGAAAAGCTGAAAAATGGAATTATTCGCATGGAGCTACGTCATTTGCGCTGCTTTCTCGCTGTCGCTGAAGAATTGCATTTCGCTCGTGCGGCGGAACGCCTGCATATCGAGCAGTCGCCTTTGTCCCGGGCGATAAAGGAGCTTGAGGAAGAGCTCGGGGTTCGCCTGTTTAACCGAACCACCCGCAGTACGAGGTTGACGCGGGCCGGTCAACTGTTTTTGAAACATGTGCCGCGTGTCTTTACTGCACTGGATCAGGCGCGGGGCAGTGTGCAAGCTGCCGCCGCAGGCTTCCATGATCAACTGCGCTTGGCACTGTCCGACGGCATCACGCGTCCGCGTCTCACGGCGCTATTGGCCCAGTGTCGCGAGGAGGAGCCGCAAGTTGATATCCGCCTGTTCGAGGTGCCGTTAGGGCAACAGCTCAGGGGCCTGCACGAAGATCTTTATGATCTGGGCTTCGCCCAGTCCCCCGAGGTTGGGGATGGCATTGTGGCGATGCCGGCCTGGAGTGACCCCCTTGTCGTGGCGGTGCCGGCAAGGCACCCGCTGTTGGCCTACCAGCGCATTCCACTGGACGAGGTGCTGCGTCATCCGCTGGTCGCCTGCGACCCCCAGTCATGCGAAGGCCACTGCCATCAGATCCGTCGTATCCTGCGTGGCGCGGACCGAGAACCTTTGGTGGTAGAGCAGGTTTCCTCCCACGACCTGATGCTGACGCTGGTGGCGGCGGGTTATGCGCTGGCACTGGTGGGCGCTTCTCACTTGGCCGCGTCCCGTCGAGAGGAGGTGGTGGCTCGGCCCCTGGCGGGACGATCACAGGTGCTGACAACGTGGTTACTACGGCGCGATGCCGAGCCATCCGGAACCCTTCGAAGATTTATCGAGCGAGTCACTCCGATAAGCGATCCCTCGCACGAGGGGGACTCATTCACATCCGATACCTTGGGAGAAAATTGATCATGAAACGTTTAAGCCTATTGTTGATTGCCGTGTTGTTGAGTGCCTGCGGCGAGAAGCCCGCATCAACTGAAAAGCCCTCCGTTGAAGCTCCGCCCACCGATACCGTGGAATCGCTGCTGGCCAATCCCGAGCGACGCAAGGAGTTGCGTGAGCAGTGTAGGCTCAATCGTGCGGAGTTGGGTGACAAACTGTGCAACATAGTAGCCGAGGCTACCAACAAGGCGTTTCTCGGTGATGGCGAAGTGCCGTACACGCCGCCGAAGGAAAAACCGGCCTTCTGACGTAAGTTAACCGAAACAAATTTCGGCTCTTAACTCGCTTTGCCGAAATACGCTCTCATTCCCGGTGTTTTTATCTCGTTCGCCCTGCCTGGCAATCTTGCATTTTCCTTCTGGATTGTGTCGATAACAGTCTTTGACCGACACTGATCCAGCACCGAATCTGACACCTGTGGGCGCACATACGCGCGCGCGAAACCAGGGCAAATTTGGAGGCGGATATGCGGGCGACAGGGGTACTCTACGGTCAGGTGCTGACGGTGTTCGGCATCGTCATCGCTGGCGTGTGGGGTGCCACCCAGTGGGTGGCCAACGCCCTGGGCTACCAGTCTCGTTTGGGTGCCCCTTGGTTCGAACTGCTCGATAAACCGGTTTACCACCCATGGCGCTTGTTCGACTGGTGGTTCTTCTTCGACGCCTATGCGCCCGGCGTGTTTGTCACCGGCGGTGCCATCGCCGGGGCCAGTGGTCTGGTGGCGGTGGTGGTCGCCATCGGTATGTCGATCTGGCGTTCCCGGCAATCGCGACTGGTGACCACCTACGGCTCGGCGCGTTGGGCCGAACCTGCGGAAATCCACCGTGCCGGGCTGATCGGTGATGTCGGTGTTTTTCTTGGCCAGCACGACGATAAATACCTGCGCCACGAAGGGCCGGAACATGTATTGACCTTCGCACCGACCCGCTCGGGCAAGGGGGTGGGTCTCGTGGTGCCGACTCTGTTGTCCTGGCCCGCCTCGGCGGTGATCCACGACATCAAGGGCGAGAACTGGCAACTGACTGCTGGCTGGCGGGCACGCTTTTCCCATTGTTTGTTGTTCAACCCCACCGACGCCAATTCGGCGGCCTACAACCCTTTGTTGGAAGTGCGGCGCGGTGCCCATGAAGTGCGCGATGTGCAGAACATTGCCGACATCCTGGTAGACCCCGAAGGGGCACTGGAGCGTCGCAACCACTGGGAGAAGACCTCCCATGCCTTGCTGGTGGGCGCCATCCTGCATGTGCTTTACGCGGGAGAAGATAAATCCCTGCGTGGTGTCGCCAACTTCCTCTCCGATCCGGCCTGTCCCTTCGAGGTGACACTGCATCGAATGATGACCACCAGGCATTTGGATGACGGGCCACATCCGGTAGTGGCCTCGGCGGCACGGGAAGTGCTGAACAAGGCGGACAACGAGCGCTCCGGCGTGCTGTCCACCGCCATGAGTTTCCTGGGGCTATACCGTGATCCCACGGTGGCCGCCGTGACCTCCCGCTGCGACTGGCGCATTGCCGATTTGATCGCCGCCGAGCATCCGGTATCCCTGTACCTGGTGGTGCCGCCCTCGGACATCAACCGTACCAAACCGCTGATTCGCCTGCTCCTCAACCAGATCGGGCGACGGCTGACCGAATCATTGGACGGCAGTGACGGCATCGAGCGTCGGCACAAGCTGTTGCTGATGCTGGATGAGTTTCCCGCGCTGGGCCGGCTCGACTTTTTCGAGTCGGCACTCGCCTTTATGGCAGGCTACGGCATTCGCAGTTTCCTGATCGCCCAGAGCCTCAACCAGATCGACAAGGCCTACGGCGTCAACCACGCCATTCTCGACAACTGCCATGTACGGGTGACCTTCGCCACCAACGACGAGCGCACCGCCAAGCGGATTTCCGACACTTTGGGTACGGCTACCGAACTGCGCGCCCAGCGCAACTATGCCGGACACCGATTGGCGCCCTGGTTGGGCCATTTGATGGTCTCGCGCCAGGAGACGGCGCGGCCATTGTTGACGCCGGGGGAGGTGATGCAACTGCCGCCGGATGAAGCAGTGGTCATGGTTTCGGGTCAACCACCGATCAAGGCAAAGAAGCTGCGCTATTACCTTGATGCCAATTTTACCCGCCGGGTAGTGCCGCCGCCTGTTCTGGATGAAGGGCGTTATGTCGATGCGCCAGAGATTCGCCCCAATGACTGGAGCGAACTGGCAGTGCCTACGGTGCCAGCTGCGGCTTCCAACGCGGTTGATAGCGCCGGGGGAAGTGATGATGGCGGTCCGCGGCGGCAACCGGAACTCTCGGAGACTGTGAGCTGGGAGCCGGAAACCAAACCGCCCACCAATGATATGGCGATATTGGATGAGGAGGACGGCATCACGCCCTTGCCCTCGAAGTTTGACCCACGCCTGCAACGTTTGGCGCGGCAGGCCGCCCTCGACCCCGACGATGGAATTGCCCTATGAGCCGACTACATTCCCGCCACCGATTGAATTTGTTTATTGAGCGCGACCATGCCAGACGCCTGGACGAGTTGTCCGCCAAGAAGGGTGTGTCCAAGTCCTCCATTGTTGCAGCGGCATTGGCATCCTGGCTCTCGCCCGATGCCGCCGACAAGCGCGAAGCGGCCATGGCCAAACGGCTGGATCGCCTGTCCCGCCAGTTCGAGAAGTTGGAACGGGACCAGAACATCCTGATCGAGACGGTGGCGCTGTATGTGCGTTACTACCTGACTGTGAGCACGCCGCTGCCGGAGTCACATCAGGGGGCGGCCAGGGCCCAGGGCAGGGCGCGCTTCGAGCAGTTCATTGAGGAGTTGGGCCGCCACATCTTACGTGGACGCAGTTTGGTGCGGGAGGTTTATGAAGAATTGGAACCTGATACGCGGCGGCTGGATGAGATTGCCGCCCAAGTTGAGGCCCAAGAGCGCGAACGGCATCAACAGCCAGATGGGGAGGGCGAATCATGAACGCGGCTCATCCATCGTCATCCTCGGCACAATCACTCGACCGGCGCATCCGCATGCTGCACACCGCCATGGGGCCGTTGATCGCCGCCGCACTAGCGGACGCGGATGTGGTGGAGGTAATGCTCAACCCGGATGGCAGTTTGTGGGTGGATCGTCTGTCCACGGGGCGAGCGCCAACCGGTGAAACGCTGTCTGCCGCCGATGGCGAACGTATCATTCGCCTGGTGGCGGCTCACGTGGGTGTGGAAGTCCATCGTAGTCGGCCACTGCTAAGCGCCGAGCTGCCGGAAACCGGCGAGCGTTTCGAGGGTGTCCTGCCGCCTGCTTCACCGGCCCCGGCCTTTGCCCTGCGCAAGCGGGCGGTGGGGGTAATTCCGCTGGAAGACTATGTGCGCGATGGCGTGCTTGCTGAGGGTCAAGCGGCTTTCCTGCGCTCCGCAGTGCGCGAGCGACAGAACATCCTGGTGGCCGGCGGCACCAGTACCGGCAAGACGACGCTTGCCAATGCACTGCTGGCGGAGATCGCGGCCACCGATGACCGGGTGCTGGTATTGGAAGATACGGTTGAACTCCAGTGTGTAGCAAAAGACCACGTACCCCTTCGCACACGCCCCGGCGTGGTGTCCATGACCGAGCTGGTGCGGGCCACCATGCGCCTGCGCCCGGACCGGGTGGTGGTCGGTGAGGTGCGCGGCGGCGAGGCGCTGGATCTGGTCAAGGTCTGGGGCACAGGCCATCCCGGCGGCATCGCCACCGTACATGCCGGTTCCGCTCAGGGTGCACTGCTTCGTCTTGAGCAACTGATCCTGGAAGTCGCCATCACGCCACCGCGTGCGCTGATTGCCGAGGCGGTGAACGTGGTGGTGTTTATCGCGGGGCGCGGCCGTGCCCGCAAGGTGCGCACTGTGGCCCGGGTCACCGGTTTCGACAGCAATGGCTATCACCTCGACGAATCCCTGTCGTCGTCGCTTTCATTCTCAATCGTCTCATCCTCAACTTCATCTGGAGAACCCTCATGACCACTGTTCATCCAATGCGGATTTCTGTAAATCCGGTTTTACGCTCCGGCCTGAATACCCTGGTACTTGCTGCGTTATTGCTGTGCCTGGCGACAACGGCGCAAGCCGCGGGTTCCAGCATGCCCTGGGAAGGGCCGCTACAGTCCATCCTTGATTCCATCCAGGGACCGGTGGCCCGGATTGTGGCGGTCATCGCCATTATTGCCACCGGGCTGGCACTGGCCTTTGGTGATACCTCCGGCGGTTTTCGGCGGCTTGTGCAGATTGTGTTTGGCCTGTCCATCGCCTTTGCGGCCTCCTCGTTCTTCCTGTCCTTCTTCAGCTTCTCCGGCGGGGCGGTGGTGGCATGAACGGAGTGTCCGAATTCGCCTCCGGTTTCGAGGTGCCGCTACACCGGGCGCTGACCGAGCCGATTCTGCTGGGCGGGGCACCGCGTACCGTGGCCATTGCCAACGGCACGTTGGCGGCTGCGGTGGGATTGGGGCTGCAACTGTGGCTGCCCGGCCTGGTACTGTGGCTGCTGGGGCATTCGCTGGCGGTGTGGGGTGCGCAGGCCGACACGCAGTTCATGGCGGTGTTCCTGCGGCATCTCAAGCACAAAGTCCTGCTGGATGTGTAAGGGAGGGAAGGTGCGAGCATGTTGAACCTGACCGAATACCGCAAGCGTCCCGCCCACTTGGCCGATTGGTTGCCCTGGGCGGGCTTGGTGGCACCTGGGGTGGTGCTCAACAAGGATGGATCGTTCCAGCGCACGGCGCGCTTTCGCGGGCCGGATCTGGACAGTGCCACCCAAGGTGAACTGATCGCCACATCGGCGCGGCTCAATAACGCGCTGCGGCGCCTGGGATCGGGGTGGGCGCTGTTCGTGGAAGCCGAACGCTTGCCCGCGGCAGGCTATCCGCAGTCGGAGTTTCCCGAGCCTCTGTCCTGGCTGGTGGATGAGGAACGCCGGGCCGCTTTCGAGGAAGACCACAGCCACTTCGAAAGCGTCTATCACCTGACGCTGGTGTACCTGCCACCGGAAGAGTCCCGTGCCCGGGCGGCCAGCCTCTTGTACGAAAACACGTCTCGCCAGGGGGCGAACTGGCGTGAGCGATTGGACGCCTTTACGGCAGAGACGAACCGCGTGTTTGATCTGCTCGATGGCGTGATGCCTGAACTGGCCTGGCTGGATGACAGCGAGACGCTGACCTATTTGCACGGCACTGTTTCCACTCGCCGTCATCCAGTGGTGGTACCGGAGACACCGTTCCATCTGGATGCTTTGCTGGCCGACAGCCCATTGACCGGTGGCCTGGCGCCGATGCTGGGCGAGGCGCACTTGCGGGTTGCCTCGGTGCGGGGTTTTTCCACATCGACCTGGCCGGGCATTCTGGATGACTTGAACCGGTTGGGTTTTGGCTATCGCTGGAGTACGCGTTTTCTGTGCCTGGACAAGGCGGAAGCGGAACGGGAGCTGGGGCGGTTGCGCCGGCAGTGGTTTGCCAAGCGCAAGAACGTGGCGGCGCTATTACGGGAGACCCTGTTCCAGCAGGAAAGTCCGCTGGTGGATACCGATGCCTCGAACAAGGCGGGGGACGCCGACGCCGCCCTGCAGGAACTCGGCAGTGACCAGGTGGCCTTCGGTTATGTCACGGCCACCGTGACGGTGCTGGATATTGATTCCGCCATCGCCGATGAAAAACTGCGCCAAGTGGAGCGGGTCATTCAGGGCCGGGGTTTTGTCACCATCCCCGAGACAATCAATGCCGTGGAGGCATGGCTGTCCTCGATCCCGGGCAATGCCTACGCCAATGTGCGCCAGCCGATTGTCTCTACGCTAAACCTGGCACACCTGCTACCGGTGTCGGCGGTGTGGGCGGGGCCGACGAAGAATGTTCATCTGGACGGCCCGCCGTTGATTGTCACCCGCACCGATGGCGCCACGCCGTTCCGGCTGGTCACCCATATTGGTGATGTCGGTCATACCCTGGTGGTGGGGCCTACCGGCATGGGCAAGTCCGTATTGCTGGCCACCCTCGCGTTGCAGTTTCGTCGCTATCCGGGTTCACGGATTTTCGCTTTCGACATGGGGCGTTCGCTGCGCGCGACGATTCTGGGTCTTGGTGGCGAGCACTATGACCTGGGTGCGGAAGGCGAGATAGCCTTTCAGCCTCTGGCCAGTATCGACCGGGAGGAGCGCCGCACCTGGGCGGCGGAATGGCTGGAAGGGCGGATACGGCAGGAAGGGGCGACCCTTGGTCCCGATGAAAAAGCGGCGATCTGGTCGGCGCTGGAAAGCCTGGCAGGTGCGCCGGTGGAACAGCGCACCTTGACGGGGTTTTCCGTCCTGCTGCAGCACAACGCACTGCGTCAGGCGCTGGCCCCGTACCTGCTGGGTGGTGCCCACGGCAAGCTGCTGGACGCCGAGCATGACCGCCTGGGTATAGCTGATGTGCAGTGCTTCGAGATGGAGGAATTGATGGCCAGCCGCGCGGCGGTGCTGGCCGTACTGGGCGTGTTGTTCGCACGCCTCGATGAGCGTTTCGACGGGGCGCCGACGCTTCTGATATTGGATGAGGCCTGGCTATTCCTCGACGACCCGGTGTTCGCGGCGCGCATCCGCCAGTGGCTGAAGACCCTGCGCAAGAAGAACGTCAGCGTGATTTTTGCCACCCAGTCGCTGGCGGATATCCAGGATTCCAGTATTGCGCCGGCCATCGTCGAGAGCTGCGCGAGCCGCATTTTCCTGCCCAACCCCCAGGCCACCGAGCCACAGATTCGCTCCATCTATGAAGGCTTCGGGCTCAATGCACGTCAGATCGAGATTGTCGCCACTGCCGAGCCCAAGCGCGATTATTACTACCAGTCACGCCTAGGCAATCGTCTGTTCGACCTGGATCTGCGGCAGGTGGCGCTCGCCTTTGCCGGCGCCTCAACGCCCGAGGATCAGCGCGAGATGGATGCGCTGCTGGCCTCGATTCCGGTACCTGATTTTGCCGCCGCCTGGCTGTGCCATCGAGGCCTCGATTGGGCGGCGCAATTGCTTGATCAACACTCACCCGCAGGAACGTCTCTGGATGAACTTCCCAGGAGGAAACGTCATGAACCGTAAACGCCCGTTGGTATCCCGCTTTCGCGTGGTGGCGCTGGCCAGCGCCATTGCCTTTACCGTCGTCCAGCCCGCCCAGGCCCTGTTTGGTGTCGGCGATATTGTGCTCGATCCCTCGAATCTGGCGCAGAACATGCTGACCGCTGCCCGCACCCTGGAGCAGATCAACAACCAGGTACAGCAGCTGCAGAACGAGGCGAACATGCTGATCAACCAGGCGCGGAATCTGGAGCGGCTTGATTTCAATTCGGTGAATCGACTGCGCTCGGCACTGGCGGCCACCGGGCGCCTGATTGCCGAGGCCCAGGGCTTGGCCTATGAGGTAAACCGCATTGACCAGGAATTTGCCAGGCTCTACCCGAAGGAATACGCGGCTAGCGTAAGCGGTGACCGCATGGCGCAGGATGCCCGCGAGCGTTGGGCGCACACCCT
Source organism: uncultured Halopseudomonas sp. (assembly GCF_963977355.1). Lineage (NCBI taxonomy): Bacteria > Pseudomonadati > Pseudomonadota > Gammaproteobacteria > Pseudomonadales > Pseudomonadaceae > Halopseudomonas > uncultured Halopseudomonas sp. The sequence goes on from NZ_CAXBOV010000022.1 coordinate 27,989, forward strand.
TGATGGCCTGCACACGGCGATGCGTATGCAGGGGCAGGTATCCCAGAACCTGTCCACCGACGAGGGCGTGTTGACGGATCTGGTGAACCAGAGTCAGTCAGCCAACGGTGCCCTGCAGGCGATGCAGGCCACAAACCAACTGCTCGCGTTACAGGCCAAGCAGTCCATGCAGTCCCAGCAACTGCGGTTGACGCAGGATCGGGCCGCGTCCTTGGAGTTGGCTCGCCAGGCAGCAGCTACCGAACGCGGCCGGGAAGTGACCAGGCGCTTTCTGGGCGAGGGGACACCCTATACCCCGCACACCGTGTCGTTCTACGGCAACTGAGGTGCGGCCATGATGCGGTTGGGAGGTGGCCATGGATGATGTCGCGGTAATCGACCGTTTCCTCAATGTCTTCTCCACCTACATCGATTCGGGTTTCGGATTGCTGGGTGGTGAGGTGGCATTCCTGACCGCCACCCTGGTGGTGATCGACATGACCATCGCGGGGATTTTCTGGGCGCTGAGCCATGCCACCGGGCAGGCCGATGACGTGCTGGTTCGCCTGATTCGCAAAGTACTCTACGTGGGGGCTTTCGCCTACATCATCGGCAACTTCAATACGCTGGCGGGTATCGTGTTCCGCTCCTTCGCCGGGTTGGGGCTGATGGCGTCTGGTACTGGCATGACGGCTGCGGAATTCCTGCAACCGGGCCGACTGGCCAAGGTGGGCGTCGATGCCGGCGCGCCAATCCTGGAACAGATCAGCGAGATGAGTGGCTTCCCGGAAGTGTTCGTCAATATCACGCCCATCGTGGTGCTGTTCCTGGCCTGGCTGGTGGTGATCCTGACTTTCTTTGTGTTGGCGATCCAGCTCTTTATCACCTTGATCGAGTTCAAGCTGACCACCCTGGCCGGGTTTGTGTTGGTGCCCTTTGCGTTGTGGAACAAGACTGCCTTTCTCGCGGAAAAAGTCCTGGGCAACGTAGTGTCCTCGGGCATCAAGGTATTGGTGCTGGCGGTGATTGTTGGCATCGGCACGGGATTGTTTGCCGAATTCCAGGTGGCTCCCGCCGAACCCTCTGTGGATTTTGCACTGGTAATGATGCTGGCTTCCCTGGCGCTGTTGGCCTTGGGAATCTTTGGGCCGGGTATTGCCACTGGCTTGGTTTCCGGCTCACCACAACTGGGCGCCGGAGCGATGGCGGGCGCGACCCTCGGCGCGACCGGGACTGCCGTGGCTTTGGGTGCTGCTGCCACGGGAGTGGGTGGCGCTGTGGTCGCAGGTGCGCGAATGGCTCCCGGCGCCGTTCGAATGGCGGCAGGCGGTGCCAGCTCGATGAAGGCTGCGGCCAGTGGGGCGAGTTCGGCCATGGATTCAGCCGCTGCAAACACGAAGCATACGACAGCGTCGGGCGGACAACCGGCCTGGGCCAGGCAGTTGCAACGTCGCCAGCAACTTTCCCATACCGCCACGACCGTTGCCCACACCTTGCGCGGTGGTGACGGTGGTGGCGCGGGTTCAGGCCCCAGCCTGAACGACTCGGATTCATAAGGAGAACCTCTCATGCGATTCAAGCGACCCCATGCTCGCTATGCCGAATCCCCGGAACCGGCCACACCCTATCAGGCGGCTGCCCAGGCCTGGGATGAGCGCATCGGCTCGGCCCGGGTGCAGGCCCGGAACTGGCGGTTGATGGCCTTCGGCTGCCTGACGCTAGCCCTGCTGATGGCCGGAGGGCTGGTGTGGCGTTCGGCCCAGTCCATCGTCACGCCCTATGTGGTGGAGGTGGACACGGGCGGACAGGTGCGGGCCGTGGGGGAGGCCACAACGCCGTACCGGCCCAACGATGCGCAGACGGCTCATCATTTGGCCCGGTTTATCACCTTGGTGCGCTCGCTCTCCATCGATCCGGTAGTGGTGCGCCAGAACTGGCTGGACGCCTACAACTACACCACCGACCGCGGGGCGGCGGTGCTCAACGACTACGCCCGCAGCAATGATCCCTTTGCCCGTATCGGCCAGGAATCGGTGACGGTGCAGATCAACAGCGTGGTGCGCGCCAGCGACAGCTCCTTTCAGGTGCGCTGGAGCGAGCACCGGTTTGTGAACGGTGCGGCAGCTGGTATTGAGCGCTGGACGGCAGTGGTGTCTGTCGTGCTGCAAACCCCGCGCACCGAGCAGCGGCTACGCCGCAATCCATTGGGCATCTACGTCAATGGGCTGTCGTGGAGCCGGGAATTGGAGGCCACTGAAGGAGAGATGCCATGAGCAAGCCATTGAATAGGTGTACAGGAGTCCTGGTGCTGGCGGGGTCGTTTGCACTGGTCGGCTGCGCCACGCCGCAAAAACCACCCCGGATCACCCTGGACGAGCCGGTCGCGGCAACCCTGTTGCCGGAGGCAGAAAGACCAATAGAAGTGGTGGAAGTGCCAAAACCGCTGCCGTTGCCGGGGCAACTGATGCCCTTGCCTGTGGAAGCGGATGGTGCCGAGGAAGTCGAGCTTGCAGATCCGCAGACAGAGGTAGACCAGGCCACCGAGGAGGCGCGGGTGCCACCGACGCGGGAAGGCTATGTCAATGCCGTACAGGTCTGGCCCTTTGCTGACGGTGCGCTGTATCAGGTCTATGCCAGCCCCGAGCGGGTGACCGTCATTGCCCTGCAGCCCGGTGAGGAACTGGTGACGGTCGCCGCCGGCGATACCGTGCGCTGGATCGTGGGGGATACGTCCAGTGGTACCGGAGCCGAGCAGCGGGTCAATGTGTTGGTCAAACCCATCCGCGTGGACATCCGAACCAACCTGGTGATCACCACCAATCGCCGTACCTATCTGATGGAGCTGATCTCGACTGAGCGCACCTGGATGGCCTCGGTCTCCTGGGACTACCCGAGGGATCGCATGCTGGCCTTGCAACGTCGCTCGCAGGCGGCCGAGGTGGCCGCGCCGATTGACCGGGGCTTGTCCTTGGAAAGCTTGCGATTCCGCTATGCCCTGAGTGGCGACCAGCCGTCATGGCGACCGCTGAGAGCCTTCGACGATGGAGGAAAGGTTTATATCCAGTTTCCAACCGGGATCGCCCAGGGTGAGCTGCCGCCGCTGTTCGTGATCGGCCCGCAGGGTGGTGGCCAGTTGGTGAACTACCGCTTCCGCTCACCGTACTACATCGTGGATCGACTCTTCGGTGCTGCCGAGCTGCGTCTGGGTGGTGAGGAAGGCGAGGTGGTACGCATTGAGCGAACCGATGGGGTACGGAGGGAGTGAGCATGGACGACGACAATACCCCGGATCAGCCACAATCCAAACCTTCACCGAAGCTGGCACCGGAACAGGTGGCACTACGCGCCCAGCCGCGACCGGTAACGCGCCTAAACCGACGGATGCTGGCCGTGCTCGCCGGTGGTGTCGCTACCGCCATGCTGGGGGCGATGTTCTGGTCCTTACGGACACCCGAGCGGGGCGCCATGCACGGGGCGGATGAACTGTACAACGTTGATCGTATCGCCCGCTCGGAAGAGCTGACCCGCTTGCCGGCGGACTATTCGCAGCTGCCGCCTGAAGTGCCTCGCCTGGGTAAGCCGTTGCCGGGTGACCTGGGTGAGCCAATTCTGAAGGCGGAGCGGCAGGCCATGGGTTATCGGGACGGCCAGGACTCGGCGGAAGTCGACCGACTGGCACGCCTCAAGGACGCGGAAGAGGCGGCGGCCTCATCCGTATTCTTCGGGTCGATTCGCCCACGGTCTTCTACCATAGCTTCTGTTGCAGGTGGAGGAGAGGGGTTGCCGACAAATCAGGGCCTCGGCGCCCTCGATTCTTTGGCGATGCTGCAGAACACCTCTTCAGTAGAGACTGGCCCTATTGCTCTGCAGAATCGTCAGGAACAGAAGGAAGCGTTTCTCAGTAATGCCGGTTTTACGGAAACCCGTAATTCCGGGGATCTGCAAGCGCCTGTGTCCCCTTACCAGGTAATGGCCGGCACGGTGATTGCCGCCGCCCTGGTCACCGGTATCAACTCGGACCTGCCGGGCGATGTGATCGCCACAGTCACTGAGCCGGTCTATGACACCGCCACCGGCCGTCATGTGCTGATTCCCCAGGGTTCGCGAATCCTGGGGCGCTATAACAGCCAGGTGAGCTATGGGCAAACCCGTGTGCAGATGGTCTGGCACCGGGTGATCCTGCCGGACACCTCGTCCTTTCAACTCGATAACCTTGCCGGTACTGACCCGGCCGGTTACGCAGGCCTCGAAGACGGCGTCGATTGGCACTGGGATCGCCTCTTCGCTGGCGCCGCGCTGACCACACTGCTAGGAGTGGGCGCCGAATTGGCCGCGCCCGAGAACCGCCAGGACGGCGATCGCGTCATCATCGCCGGCCGGGACAGCGCGCAGGACAGCGTCAACCAGATCGGCCAGGAGGTGACCCGCCGCAACCTCAATATTCAGCCCACCCTGACCAGCCGGCCCGGGTTGCCAGTGCGCCTCATCGTCAATCGCGACCTGGTGTTGCGGCCATACCAACCACTGATCTACCAGCGGGGGACTACGCCATGACCACCAACAAACTGCGGCTGGGGCCATTGCCCAAGACCGAAACCGTCAAGCTTACTTTCACCTGTCCGGCATCCCTGAAGGAGGAACTGGAACGGTATGCCGAGTTACATGCTCAGACCTACGGCGAGCCAGTCGATGCGGTGACGCTGATCCCGCACATGCTGGAGGCGTTTATGGCAAGGGATCGGGGGTTTCGGAAGGGAACAAGAGGGCGCGCCAGTCCTTCTCAGGCCACTTCGTCCGTGCGACCGATAGACAGGTAATCGGATAATCATGTCTGAATATCCGCACATGGAGCGGATTTTGGATAATGATTTGCGATCAGTGGCTACCGCTATTACTCTTTATTGTTTAGAAAAATATAAAAAATCGTAGTATAGCTACGATTAAAATAGGTTTATTAAATTGACTTGTATTTGGGAAAGCTGTATAAATCGTAGCATGGCTACGAAAAAAACGAGCAAATTAAATATTCTCTATACCAGGCTGGAGCCAGGGGCGCCGCTGACGTCGGAAGATCTGGCGGCCCTGGATATCTCTGCCGACTTGGCCGTTCACTACGTGCGGGCCGGATGGTTGATGCGGTTGGCGAGAGGGGTTTACTGCCGGCCAAACGAAGAATTAAAGCTGCATCCCTGTCTCCTTCTGTTGCAGCGCAAACTTGCAGGACTCCACGTCGGCGGCAAGTCGGCGCTCGATTGGTATGGTGTGCGCCAGTACGTGTCGCAACAGTCGACGTTGCTTCTTTATGGTTGGGCTGATGGCCATTTGCCGGCCTGGTTTACCGACCATTTTCCGGCACAGTATCACCGCAAGCGCTTGTTCGACGAGCGCCCTGAGGACTTGCTGCATGCCATGCCCTTTGAGAGACGGGAGGGGGCGCCGCGGGTGTCGTCGCCGGAAAGAGCACTGCTGGAACTGCTCAGCGAAGTCGGCGTGCGCCAGCCTTTGCAGGAAGCCCGCGAACTTGTCGAAAGCACCTACAATTTGCGCGTCAACGTGCTGCGTGAACTGTTGCAGCAATGCACCAGTGTCAAGACAGTACGACTTTGCCTCCAACTGGGACGCGAGGGTGGATTGCCATGGGCCGAGAAACTTGATCCGGACACATTGCCAACCGGCAGTGACCGGCCCTGGGTATCCAAATCCAGCGACGGCCTATTGGTGCTCAAGCCATGAATCAAGCATATCTCGATACCGCACGCCTGCTGACACAGGTGGCGCCTCTGGTCTTTGTGGATGACACGTTTGCCTTGAAAGGTGGTACGGCCATCAACCTCTTTGTGCGCGACATGCCGCGACTGTCGGTGGATCTCGATCTGGTTTTCCCGGATCACACCCTGCCGCGTGAACAGGCACTGGCTCGGATTAACGACGCGATTCGGCAGGCGGCGGAGCGCTTGAACAAACATGGATTTCAGACACACATGCCGGCCGCTGAGGCGGGTGAGACCAAGCTGTTGGTGCGTCGTGGGGGAGCCGAAGTCAAAATCGAAGCCAATTTCGTGCTGCGTGGAACAGTGAAGCCGGTGCGTCGGGCGTCTATTACACCTGTCGCCAGCGATGTGCTGATGGCCGATTTGGAAATCCCTGTGGCATCATTGGAAGACCTTTATGGTGGCAAGCTGGTCGCCGCACTTGATCGTCAGCATCCCCGTGATCTGTTCGATGTAATGCAGCTGTTTGAGCATGAGGGCATCACGCCCGGCATTCGCCGGGCCTTTGTGGTGTACCTAGCCAGTCATAACCGTCCGGTACATGAAGTGCTGTTCCCGCAACTGAGGGATATTGGCCACGACTACAAGCATAACTTTGAAGGGATGACGGCCGACCTGGTGTCGCTCGAATCCTTACTGGCGACACGTGATCGAATGATTGATGAACTTCAGTCAGGGCTCGACGACAAGGAACGGCAATTTCTGCTGTCGCTGGTAACCGGTGATCCAGATTGGGCTTTGATGGCTATCGATCATCTTGAACATTTGCCCGGTATTCGTTGGAAGTTGCACAACCTGGCAAAATTGCGGAAAGCCAATGCAAAGAAATTTGCCGAACAGGCCGATATGTTGTCGACGCGGTTAGCCAGCGTGACCTGAATTGTACTTTCCGCCATAGGAAACTCTCAACTTTGATGGTGCTTTTGGTGATTGCGTCTCAGTCGTCATGGCCTGACGGCATGGCTGTCAGCGATGTTGCCCCCCACTTTAATTTCACACTACCTGCGAGGTGTTTCTAATACATTTTCAGAATATTTAATCTTCTCGTGACTGCAAGGCCTCCAGGATACGGCATTCGGCAATGTGACCACCTGAACAGCTTGCAGATATACGCCGAAGCTCCCCAGCCAGAGATTCAAGGTGCCTGATGCGGTTGTGAATACCGTGCAGATGCTTCTCGGTAATACTGTCCACCGCCTCACAGGTTTGTTTCGGACTGCTGATGAAGCATCGGGGTGAGGATGTGAACATGCGTTCTGTGTGGCTGTGTTCCCGCAACGATGTGATTGGTAATACCGGAGTAATTATATCGGGAGCTCTGGTTATTTGGCTCGATTCTTATTGGCCGGACTTAATAGTCGCCAGTCTTGTGGCAGTCGTTTTTCTGCACACCGCCTATGAAGTGCTTCGAGATGCGGGCCGGTCCTGGCGGAATGAACCACACACCCATGTCGGCAGATGCGGTGATTGACGGAAACAGTCGGTGCGTGTTGGGTGGCTCCCGATTGCAGTTGCTTGTCAATTGTTTCTAGACTCCCTAAACTACTCTAGCCTATTGATCTCAAATCCGACTTTCAAAATGCATCCGAGAAAACGCTGGCCACTGGTATTTTTGATGCTCCTCATGGTCTGGGGACAGTTTACCTATGCCTGCGAAACCATGGATATGCCACCCCAGTCGGTCTGCTGTTGTGAAGATGGCATGGAGGGCTGCGATACGGCAGTGCCTTCTCCCTTGGAGGAGGGTTGTGACCATGACGGCCCGGCCACGTCTTCAGCGTCTTGCTGTGCGGTGGACTACCAGTCGGCCGTTGAAGACGCTTCGACTTCATCGTGGAGTCCCGATCAATCGTTGACGTGGCTCTACAGTATTGCGCTTGTATTCTGGCCCTACCCGGACACGCTATCCACAACCTCCGCAATAACACACCCTCCCAACCCGGACTGGCTTCTCGCCCAGGCCGAAAGCGGTCGTACCGTCTATCTCTCCACCCTGCGTCTGCGTATCTGATTAATCCGCCCGATTTGTCGTGAGGCTACGGTTTTCCCTCATGGGAAGCCGAGGATTATTCATTATACCGACGGAGGAGATCCCCCGTGCACAATCCAATTGGCGGCCTAATGGCGCTGGTGGTGCTCATTGCACCATTGGTGGCTTTCGCGGTGCCGCCGCAACCGGAAAACAGTCAATCCCTGCAGGAGGTCGAGGCGCTAACCGCCGAGCAACTGGTGGACGCTGTGCTGACCCGCAATCCTGGTCTTAAGGGGCTGGCGGTGGCTGCCGAGGCAGTTAACTACCGCATCGCCCCTGCCGGCGCCCTGGACGATCCCATCCTGACCTATGCCGGAGCGCCGGAGACCGTCGGCGGCCCCCGGGGTTTCCAGGAGCGGGTGGAGCTGAGTCAGACGGTGCCCTGGCCGGGCAAACTCGGCCTGCGCGAGGACGTGGCCCGCGCCCGGGCCGAGGGTGAGGAGCAATCCCTGGCGGACCGCCGGCTGGCCCTGATGGCGGCCGCCAAGGGCCTGTTTGCCGAGTGGGCGTATATTCACCGCACCCTGCAAATCAAACATGCCCACCGGGATCTGCTGGTCGAGTTGCGACGCGTCGCCGAAACCCAGTACGCGGCAGGGCGGGCCCGCCAGCAGGATGTGTTGCAGGCGGAAGTCGAAGCAGCCCGTATCGACACCGATATCGTGACCCATCGGCGGCACCAGCGGGAAGTGCGGGCGATGATCAACGGCTTGTTGAACCGTCCTCCCCAAAGTCCGCTGCCGCCGCCGGCGGCACTGCCTGCACCGGTCGAACCACCATCGTTGCCGGCGTTGCAAGAGGTCGCTCTGGGGGAGCACCCGGAACTGCGCCGGATTCAGGCGCGCATCGCCGAGGCGAGCGCCCGGCATGGCCTGGCCGAGAAAGACTATTTTCCCGACTTCAAATTGTCCGCCGGGTACAACAGCCTGTGGATGGATACCGATCAGCGCTGGACAGTCGGTCTCACTGTCAACCTGCCGTTCGATTTCTCCGGCAAGCGCAGTGCCAGCCGGAATGCGGCCGAAGCCGATGTCATGCGCTACCAGTGGCAATTGACGGATCGCGAGGCGCAGTTACTCGCGCAACTGGAGCAGGGACGTGCGCAGGTGCAAGAGACCCGGGTCATCGTCGCCATCCACCGGCAGCGGCTGTTACCCCTCGCCGAGGAAAGCCTCAATGCCGCCGTCGCTGATTACCGGGCGGGGCAGAGTAGGCTGGCTGGGGCAATCCACTGGCTTGATCGCGGATTCTTTGGACATGTTTGCTGATGCCGCCGTCTACGGCGTGGCACTATATGCCGTTGGACACAGTGTGCGGATGAAGCTGCGCGCGGCGCATTTGTCAGGCTGGCTGCAGTTGATTCTGGCGCTGGGAGTCCTGGCTGAAGTCGGGCGGCGATTTGTTTTCGGCAGCGAACCCGTATCCGCGTTAATGATGGGTTTTGGTCTTGTGGCCCTGGCGGCCAACGTCTGGTGTCTGGTGCTTATCGCAAGAAACCGGCACGGCGGCGCACACATGAAAGCAAGTTGGATCTTTTCCGCTAACGATGTCATCGCCAATGTGGGCGTTATCGTCGCCGGTGTATTGGTCGCCTGGACGGGTTCCCGTTATCCCGACCTGGTTATTGGTCTGATCATCGGGCTGATTGTGCTGAATGGCGCCCGGCGAATTCTGCAACTGCGCTATTAGTCTCTGGTCCTTTCTCGCTGCTCGGATTCATGCCGGCAAAATTCCGCGCCTGGGCGGCCTATTAAAATAGTCGCCGCTCTCGCCGATGCTTATGGAGAATTTTCTGTCAACCGTGCCCATAGGTGTGGGCATCCTTGTGCATGTGGTCCGGGTGCTCGAATTCCAGTGTTGAATGACGTATGTTGAATTCCTGCGCCAGAGCCTGTTTTATCCTGTATTTGATATTCTCAAGCTGATCCCATGCACTTTCCTCGATAATCACATGGGCCTCCAGCGAGGCATCGTGTTCGCCCATCTGCCAAAAATGCACATGGTGAAGGTCGATAACGCCTTCGATGTTGGAGAGGGCAACAATGACGGCATCGGTATCGATGTCCACCGGGCTACCCAGCATGAGTGTTCTGATGGTGCCGCCGATTTCTGTCAGGCCCAGGTAGAGAATATAGCCCGCGATACCGATGGTGATGGCAGGATCAACCCAGCGCATGTCGTAGAGCAAAATAAGAGTCCCGCCAATGACCACGGCGACCGACGCGAGTGCATCCGACAGATTGTGAAGAAACAGTGCACGGATATTGACGCTGTCTTTCTGCATCGAATAGGTGAGCAACGCTGTCAAGGCGTCCACAGCCAGAGCGATACCACCAAGCCAGACGACCCACCAGCCCTTTACCTCTGGAGGATCGATTATCCGCATGCCACCTTCGTAAACCAGGTAGATCCCGATAATGATCAAGGTAGTGTAGTTGATGAGAGCTGCAACGATTTCAATGCGTCCGTAGCCAAAGGTCATCCTTGCGTCAGCCTGGCGGCGCGCAATTTTTTGCGCCGCGAACGCGATGACGAGTGAGGCCATGTCAGAGAAGTTATGCAAGGCGTCCGCGATAAGGGCGAGACTGCCGGCAAAGATACCTCCCCCAATCTGAGCCAGGGTCAGGATCCCGTTCGCCCAGATGGCGATGGCAACGCGTTTATCCTTGGTCTCGGGGGGTATATGCACATGGTCGTGACTCATTGGGTTAACCTAGTTGGTGGCTATTTATAAAGAGGCATCTGCTGTATTCAGCTTACTCTGTGCCTGGTCGCCTGTACCTTGGCGACTTTGTGGATTTTGGGCCATTGGCTACTCATCCTTTTTGACAGTTTTCAGGAGTTCCGCAAGGCTGTCTTCGGCCGCTTTTTTGTTCGGGAATGGCCCGATATTTTGACCTTCACGGGTTAAAAAATACCAGTCACTGTTGATGGCGTGGATGCGATGTGTTCGAAAGGGTGAGGCTTCTTTCAAGTCATCTATTCGTTGCTTGGGTGGATCGTTCATAGTCTTTCCAGGATATAAACCGCAATAAAAGAACATTGAAAAAATCATGGGGAGATTCCCCCCCCACGATGGAGTGTTGGTTAACTATCAGTGTCGTGATTAATGTCGCCTGTGGGCGTGGAGTTACTGGCACTTCTGCCATGCAACAGCGCATAGAGCACAGGGAGTACAAACAACGTCAACAGGGTGGACGAGATAATCCCGCCGATCACCACGGTCGCCAGAGGACGCTGTACTTCGGCACCGGTGCCGGTATTGAGTGCCATGGGTACAAAGCCGAGGCTTGCTACCAGGGCGGTCATCAATACCGGCCGTAAGCGGATCAGGGCGCCTTCGACAATGGCCTTCATCAGGTCACCCTGCTCGTGCCACAGATCGCGGATAAAGGCGATCATCACCAAGCCGTTTAACACCGCCACCCCGGAGAGGGCGATAAAGCCAACACCCGCCGAGATCGACAGGGGCATGTCTCGCAGCCACAGGGACAGAACCCCGCCGGTGAGGGCCAGTGGCACGCCGGTGAAGATGATCAAGGCATCTTTGAGGGAGCCGAAGGCCATCACCAAGAGTGCGAGGATGATGGCGAGGGTCACGGGCACCACGATGGCAAGCCGCTGACTGGCGGACTGCAGTTGCTCGAAGGTCCCGCCGTAATCCAGCCAGTATCCGGCGGGTAGGTCCACGTCGTCCGCAATGCGCGCCTGTGCTTCCTCGACAAATCCGCCCAGGTCGCGGTCCCGCACGTTGGCGGTGACCACCACCCGACGCTTGCCGTTTTCCCGGCTGATCTGGTTGGGCGCCGGAGCCAGCTCCAGCTCGGCCACTTCCGACAGGGGCACATAGCCACCGTCCGGCAGGGGGACAGGTAGGTCCGCGAGGCTGTCCACATCCCGGCGGATGTCTTCGGGAAGACGCACCACCAACTGGAAGCGGCGGTCGCCTTCGTAAATCAGGCCGGCGTTTTCGCCCCCGACACCGGCTGCCACCAGATCCTGGAGATCATCCACGGTCAGCCCGTAGCGGGATAGCGCCATGCGCTTGGGGTGTACCGACAGCATGGGCAGGCCGGTCACCTGTTCGACCCGGGCATCGGCGGCGCCCTCCATGGATTCCACAACCTCAAGGACGTCGTTGGCCGATGCCAGCAACTGATCCAGGTCATCGCCGAACACCTTGATGCCGATGTCGGCGCGCACGCCGGAGATCAGTTCGTTGAAGCGCATTTCTATGGGCTGGGTGAACTCATACTTGTTGCCGGGAAGCATTTCCACCGCTGCTGCCATTTCCGCCACCAGTTCATCCTTGGTTTTGTCTGGGTTCGGCCATTGGCTGCGGGGCTTCAAGATAACAAAGTTGTCCGCTACGCTGGGGGGCATGGGGTCGGTGGCCACTTCCGGCGTGCCGATCTTGGCGAACACCTTGTCCACCTCCCCAAAGGCCTTCAGCCGTTCTTCCAGCTGCGATTGCATCTCGATGGACTGCTCCAACCCGGTGCCCGGGATGCGCAGGGCATGGAGTGCAATATCCCCTTCATCCAGTTGTGGAATAAATTCCGACCCCAGGGTGGTCGCCAGCCAGAGACAGACCGCTACCAGCGTGGTCGCGCCGCCCAACACCAGCCAGCGGAACCTCATAGCCACCCGCAGCGCAGGCCTGTAGAGCGATTTAGCACCGCTGATTACCGGGCTTTCCTTTTCGCTGATCTTGCCCCCCATAAAGACCGCAACAGCGGCGGGCACCACGGTCAGTGACAGCACCATGGCCGCCAGCAGTGCCATTACGACAGTGGCCGCCATGGGGTGGAACATCTTGCCCTCGACCCCGGTGAGGGCAAAGATCGGCAGGTACACCACAGTAATGATGGCGACACCAAACAGGCTGGGACGAATCACTTCGTTGGTGGCCTCGAACACCAATTGCAGACGTTCCTTGAGGGCCAACTGACCCTGGTGCTGGGCCTGGGACAGGCGCCGGATACAGTTCTCGACGATGATGACCGCGCCGTCGACGATCAGGCCGAAATCCAGCGCCCCCAGACTCATCAAATTGGCGGATACGCCAGACCGCACCATACCGGTGATGGTGGCGAGCATCGAAAGCGGAATGACAGCTGCCGTGATCAAGGCGGCGCGCAGGTTGCCCAGCAACAGAAATAGCACCACGATCACCAGCAGTGCCCCTTCAAGCAGGTTCTTCTCCACCGTGGCAATCGCCTTGTCCACCAGGGCTGTGCGGTCGTATACCGCCTCCACCTTGACGCCGTCGGGCAGGGAGGGCTGAATGGCCTCCAGCTTTTCGGCCACCGCCTGTGCTACCGCCCGGGAATTTTCCCCCACCAGCATCATGGCGGTGCCCATCACCGTTTCCTTGCCGTCGCGGGTGGCGGCGCCGGTGCGCAGCTCCTTGCCAATGGCCACTTCAGCTACATCGGCTACCCGGACTGGCACACCATCCCGGTTGGCAATCACCACCTGTTCAATATCGCCAATGGTGGTCAGCTGCCCGGGCGAGCGCACCAACAGCTGTTGGCCGTTGCGTTCGATATAGCCGGCGCCGCGATTGGTGTTATTGGCCCGCAGGGTGCTGACCAGTTCATCCACCGTGATGCCGAACTCCAGCAACCGTTGGGGCGACGGCGTGACGTGGTACTGCTTGTCGTAGCCGCCAATGGTGTTGACCTCGATCACGCCGGGCACCTGGGCCAACTGGGGTTTGATGATCCAGTCCTGGATCTCACGCAGTGCCGTAGCGTCCAGCGGACTGCCATCCGCTTGAGTGGCACCGGGCAGGGCTTCTACGGTGTACATGAAGATCTCGCCAAGACCGGTGGCGATGGGACCCATCTCCGGCTCCAGCCCGGGTGGCAGCGCGCTCTTGATGGCGCCCAAGCGCTCATTGATCAGGTTGCGGGCGAAATAGATGTCCGTGCCTTCCTCGAACACCACCGTGACCTGGGACAGGCCGTAGCGGGACAGGGACCGGGTATAGGACAGGTTGGGCAGGCCGTACAAGGCCGTTTCCACCGGGAAGGTGATGCGTTGCTCTGCCTCCAGGGGCGAATAGCCCGGTGCCTCGGTGTTGATCTGTACCTGGACATTGGTGATATCCGGCACCGCGTCGATGGGCAGGCGCTGAAAACTCCACACGCCCACGCCGACCAGCACCAGAATAAGGGATAACATTAAAAACCGCCGCTCTATCGAGAGACGTAAGATGGCATTGATCATCATAGCCTCCTGGTTAGTGGTCGTGGGATGCGCCGGATTTTTCGATATCGGCCTTGATCAAATAACTGTTTTCCACCACATAGCGATCGCCTGCTTGCAGGCCGCCCAGCACCTCAGTCAGGTTGCCGTCGCTGCGGCCCAGCTCCAGTGGGCGGATCTCGTAGGTGTCATCCACCTGAATAAACACCACGGTCCAGTCCCGGAAGGATTGCAGGGCGCGGTTGTCAACCACCAAGGGGGCCTCCACCGTTTCCACCACGATATCCCCGGCCACCAGCAAACCGGGGGTCAGCAGTCCCTCGGCATTGTCGACTTCGACCCGGGCCAGGGTGTAGGGCGCGTTGCCGGGTGCCGGCAGCAGGTGGCGGATGGTGCCTTCCCGGTCAATGCCGTCAGCCTTCAGTCGGACTTTCTGGCCAATGGCAACCTCGGCCCGTTGGCCGGGGAAGACCTTGAATTCCGCCCACAGAGTGGTCAAATCGGCAATGGCGAATAGGGGTTGCTCCCCGGTCATTTCTCCGTTGCTGATCCGACGCTCAATGACGATCCCGTCGATGGGCGCTCGCAGTGCGTAGGTTTGCAGGCTTTCGTTGGACTCGACTTGAGCGAGCACGTCACCACGCTCGACCCGATCGCCCAGATTGACCTTCACCTGGCTGACCACGCCCGGGAAACGGGCGCGGATCCGGGCAATCTGCTGCGGTGCCGTGGTCAGGCTGCCGTAGGTGGTGAGGCTGCGCTCGATGGCACTCGGCCCGGCTGCGGCCGTTGTGATACCCGCTTTTCGGGCGATAGCCGGGGCGATCCGGGTGCGACCTTCGTGGGATTCCCAGTGCCAGCGGTAGTTCTTGCCGTCCATGGCGAGGCTCACTTCTACGTCGAAGGAGTGGGGTTCGGTCACCACGCCATCCCCCAGCCAGTAGTCCCCCTGGTAGGCGAAGTCGAAGGTGTCCACTTGCCCACCCAGGCGGGTGAGCTGGACATTGAGGTCAATATCATCAGTAACGGCGCGGCCATCCCTGGTGACCCAGGCCCGGTATTCCGGTGGGACCCCCTGCTCGAAGATCTGCAGTTCGACGGTGGCGTCGTTCTGTTGCAGCAGTATGCCGCCGTGAGGCCCCCTGGCCTCTGCCTGCGATTCGTCGTGTTGTTCCTCGGCAGCTTGTAAGGGGCTGATGGCAAGGCAGGTGGCCACCAGAATCAGACAGAGTTGTTTTATCAGTTGCATGGTGTGAATCCTGAATTTGTGGGTTAGCGCGTCGGGGCGCCCGGAACAGTCGCGAGTGGCTGCGCCGTAAGTTGTTCGATCAACGCCTGGTTGAGCAGCGCCGTGGTGGCGGCGTCGACCAGTGCCTCCCGTGCTGAGAGCAGCTCCCGCTGTGCGGCGGTCCACTCCACATAGCTGTAGCGGCCGTTTTCATAGGCTTCGCGGGTCTGAGTGAGTGCCTCGGTCAGGTCGGGAAGCATTTGGCTGCGAATCTGCTCAACAGTCTCGATGCTTTGTTGCCGCAAGTGGTAGGCGTCGAACAGGCGCGAATGGAGGCGCAGCAGGGTATCCTCCCGGCGGAATCGGACCTCATCCCGCGCCGCCAGGGCGGCCTGCACCTCGCCGCGATTGCGCCGCCCGGAAAAGAGCGGTACCGAGAGCCCAGCGGTCAAGGCCGTATCATCCGTCTCTTCGAAGCGCCGGATGCCGACCTGCCAACGGATGTCGCTCTCGGACTGGCTGCGCGCCAGCTGAATTTCCGCTTCGCGGATACGCTGTTCGCTGGCGTAGATTTGAATGGCCGGGCTGTCGCTGACCCGCTGGTACAGAGCAACGAAGTTGTCGGAGGAACCGAACTGGAACAGGTCGCCTTCCAGCATTTGAAAGTCCGGGCTGGTATCACCCCACAGGGAAGCCAGAGCCATTTTCCGGCTCTCGTAGGCGGCTCGCAGATGGGACTGCTCAATACGACTCTGGGTGAGCGCGGCCCTGGCGCGCAGGACTTCGGCCTGGGGCGCCGCGCCGCGGTCGGCGCGACGGGTGACGATCTCGTGGGTGGCCTCGGCCAGCGCCACGGCTTCAGCGGCGAGTTGGAGTTTTTCCTGCAGGGCCAGGGTGGCGACAAAGCGCTGGGTCACCTGTCCGAGCACATCCAGGGTCTCGGCCCGGCGCTCGGCCTCGACGCGCCCGTATCGTGAGTCAACCACGCTGACGCGGGCCTGACGCTTGCCGCCAAGTTCGAGAAGCGATGACAGGGATAGGGTGTACTCTGCCCCGTCAACTCCTCGCAGATTGTCGCTGCCGAGGAAGTTTTCCACTTCCAGGCCGGCCTCCAGGGCAGGATTTTGATCTGCCGTGATGCGTCGGCCATCAAGACCCTGAAGGCGAAAATCGAAGACCTGGAGGCCGGGGTTTTGTGCCATGGCCCGCGAGAGAGCTTTGGACAGAGTGAGCGGTTTCTCCCCGGCGAGTGCCAGGGTAGAACCAAATGCCAGCGTTAGAAGGCAAAAGGCATGGATAATAGAGTGGCACGGCATTGCGCGCCGCCCGTTTTTTACGGGCATTCTGAAAAGCATGGGACTGCTCCTACGAAAGTCTAAATGACAGTTGTTCCCCGGGTGGGGAAGGTATTCGCAGGGTCAGGAAATGGGAGGGCGGAAAAGGGAGGATTGAACCCCGGTGGTGAAGTTGGCTTGGTAGTCGGACTGTACTATTCCCGCAGCCAAGCCGGAAATGTCTGTGAGGGTTCCCAGCAACACCATGTGAAAGCAGCTGTGGCTGTGATGGCAATGGTCCGCTGAATGACTGGGGCTGTCGGGAGACGACTTGGTTGCCTGATTTTCGCTGGAAAAATCCGCTGATTCGTGTGAATGCTCATCATAATGTGGCATTGCGGGGTTGTGCGGTTGTGCTTCATAGGCAATAGACGCCACTGACTGCAAAGCAATCAACAGCGTCATTGCGACTATGAAACAGCGTTTAATCATGCAAGTGGTCCCGGAATTTGATCGTGAGCCTAGCAGAAAGGCAACCACATAGAAAGGACTGGACTCCCATGGCGTTACGTGTGTCCGTAGTGCGCTGCCCTGAGTGGCGGGCGATTGCACCGACCAACCGCAGTTCGTCTATGTGGCTGCCGCCGGGGGCAGCCGGGCCGGGATCAATATGGCCGGCGGCGACGCTATGCTCGATCTTCGCGCCATGCCGGCGGTCATGGCGATGCGGGCCAATATGACCGTGCAGGAATTGGCTGAAGAGCTGTTTCCCTACCTGACCATGGTGGAAGGGCTCAAGCTCTGCGCCCAGACTTTTACCAAGGACGTGACTCAATTGTCCTGTTGCGCCGGGTAAGGCTGCGTTCCCGGCTCAGTCGGCATTCCTGATCAGGCGCGGCAGCCAACGCAGATACGCCACCATGCCAAACAACTCGACCAGGGATTGGAAGACGATGACAACGATGGCGGCACGCCAGGGCTCCGGCAGTGACAGCGCCAGCGGCAGCATGACGAAGGAGTTGCGGGTACCAAAGCTGAAGGTGAGGGTGCGGCCGATAGTGGGCGTGAACCCGAATAGCTCACTGAGCCCCTTGCCGATGGTAGCGGCGGCAACCAGATAAAGTACAAAAACCACAAGCGCCGACCACAGCAGGGCGCCATTGTCGATCACCAGGCTGACCTGGGAGCCGGCAATTAGAAACACCACCAATGCCAGCAACGGCACGGGCAGCCACCCAAGCCAGTCCACCAGTGTTTGCGCGCGCGGGTGCTTTTCCGTCAACCGTTCGGTAATCCAGGCCAGGATCAGCGGGGTGACAATCAATCCGAAGAATGCCGGCAGCAAGTGGCTGCCAACCGCCAGTTCAATGGCGATATTGCCCATGAAGAGCCAGATATAAATGGGTAGCAAAATGAGCTGGACCAGCAGAAGGATCGGCGCGGCCGCTATGGCCCTGGCACCGTCCCCACCACCGAGATGGGTAAAACTGATAAACCAGTCCGTACAGGGCACCAGCAGTACCAGCAGTACGCCGAGACGAATAGCGGGATCATCCGGTAACAGCCACAACAGAAGACCAACGACCACCGGTATCAGGATAAAATTGCCCGTCAGCAAAGCGGCCAGAAAGCGGCGATCACGAAATGCCGACCTGAGATGTATCAGTGGTACCTGAGTGAAAGTAGTGTACAGGAGAACACCCAGGGCCGGCCAAAGCAGCGCTTCCCAATGACGAGTCTGCTCTGGTGACATCCAGCCGATGGCCATGCCGGCCAGGATGGCAACCAGATAAAACCAGACCTGATATTGTTCTAGGCTGTTACGCATTTGGCTTCTTCCACGATGATACCCGGACTCGGCACCTGTTTGTGTGGGCCGGATAGTACCATGGGAGTCCTGTGAGTCACGGTGTTGTCAGCCAACGTGTCTGTGGAAGTTCCTTCCAACCCCAGCAAAGTACTACTGCATACGCTGAGATATGCCCCAAGTTACCGGCCGATTTCTTAGGGAAAATCTGGGGCAATTTGATCGCCAAACTATGCCATTTCAGGCCATATTGCATAGTACGGTGTAGGCTTCCTACGATGGTGATAATAAAAGAAAATACGTATTTTTAGCCGTTTGGCGTTCAGTCTGTCCCCACTCTTGGAGAATGGTCATTAGGGTTCCGCCTTATTTGATTTCAGCCTGGTGATAATCTGGCGTCGATTTGCCACCAGTTCGGCTGCTTCCCGCACCGGATCGTCCTCGACATGAACGTATCGCATGAACATGGTCACGGTTTTGTGAGCGGTCAGTGCCATACCCACTTTGATCGGGATGCCGGAATTGGCGATGTCGGTGGCAGCGCGATGCCGGATGCCGTGTGTGCCAACAAGGGGGATGCCGGCCCTTTTCAGTATGCGGCGCCAGGCGCCATAGTAGGCGTTTTGGGTCAACGGCTTGTTGGGATCTTCCAGAGCAGGGCAGACGTACTCCGATTTGCTGTGGATTGCGGCATCAGAGAGCAGTTCGTAGGCTTCCGAGCTGATAGGTTTGGACATGTCACCGGTTTTGCTGTCGGGCCAGACTACTCGGCGACCGACCAGGTCTACCCACTCCCATCGCAGCGCCAGGATTTCGGACATTCTGGCGGCAAAGGCAAATTGGAGCCGAATGCCGAGAATCGGAGAAGGGTGTTCAAATTCCTCCTCTTCTGTTTTCTCCAGTTGCCTGAATAAGAGGATCATCTCCTTGTCGGTAAGTAGTCGAGTTTTGCCTTTCTCTGGGAACTTGGTCACGTGGCGGCAAGGATTGGTGCCATCCGGGCGGTACCCCCACAGTTCAGCCAGGTTGAACATTTTGCGAACACAAGCCAGTATCCGGTTAGCCTGGGTGGGTGTTTTTTCCAGGCGCTTCATGAGAGCCAGAATATCGGCTCGTTCTACCTCGTGGACTTTCAAGGTGCCCATAGAGGGGAGAAGATATTTATCGATATGGTACTGGTTTTTCTTTTGGGTAAGTGGTTTGTTGTGCGGTATACAGTGATCTTCCATAAAGCGTTTGCATAAATCTTTAACCGTCGGGGCTTGCCGATCCCTGGCTTTTTGGCCTGAAGGGTCATTGCCCCGGCGTACATCCGCCAGCAAATCCTGAGCGAGGGTGCGGGCCTGTTCGACAGTCAGCTCGCCAAACAGGCCAAGTGACGGCTTGCGTCGCTTGCCACTGTTTGTGCGATACTGGAGCATGAAAACCTTGCGTCCAGTTGGGGTGACTTTGCAGAAAAATCCGGGTACGAGGGTATCCCTCAATTCAATGTCGGTTTCTCCCGGTTGGGCACCGGCAACGATGGTTTTTGTGAGCTTTACTCGCGGCATTTCTGGACTCCTGAAACCTCCGGTTCCAGGTCTTATCCAAGGAGCAAATAGGAGCCTCGGGAGAGCGAACCAGAGCGATTAGCATCAAACTCCGGCATATGATCCCTTTTTTTAAGTCTTTGAAAAACCAGCTGAATCGCGCCGTATACAAGCAGGGAGTACCCCGGAGTGGAAGCCAGACTACCGCTTAAAATCCCTCGGAGGAAACTCCGTGCCGGTTCGATTCCGGCTCCGGCACCACTGATCAAGCGCTCTCAGCTATCTTCGGGAATACCTCAGTTTCGCCTCCACCGCAGAAAGCTAGCATCGGTCGCGACCTCCCTCCATTTTTTCGCAAACACGAAAAATCCGCCGAAGCGGGTATCGCAGGCCCAATGATTCTAATCGGGCTTTTGCGACTCGAGGCACTTTTCATAGGATGCATCGCCAAACTCGGATATTTTCCGCTGCCTCGCCTCAGCTGACAGAAGTACCTCCGACTCATAGGCAGCAACGATGAGCTCGATCATCACTTCTCGCTCTGGCGATTCCTGCTGATCGGCTATCCGCTTCATGGCAGTCCTGGATACCCCGCCCTGACGTGCTTCCATTACATTGATGGCGGCCTCGGATACCTGGTCGCACAGATCGTCAGCGCCCGCCGAAAGCGTAACCAGTCCAACAAGCGCAATAATTGATCGCATGGGCTCTCCTTTTCCATAAAGGGTTATCTTAACTGTAGTCAGTCGGCTTCTCCAAATCCGGGTAATCACCCGTAGAGCAAACACCTGCGCGTTCGCCCGCTGGTTACATTTTCCTTTTACACCTGAAAAGTGGATTTCGTGTACTGTATACATATACAGTCTTTAAATCTGATCAGGGTTATGTGAAATGAGCGCCGTCTTCATCATGGGTCCGGTGGGTTGCTCGGAGATTGAGCTCCCTTTCTTTTCCTGTCGCGTTCCCGCGGGCTTTCCCAGCCCAGCGCAGGATCATATGGAGCAAACCCTTTCGCTGGACGAGTTGCTGGATATCGATGCGCCGCATACCTATCTGGTGCGCGCCGACGGTGACAGCATGATCGGGGCGGGCATTCTGGACGGCGACGTAATGGTAGTCAGCCGAGCGCTGACCGGTCGGCACGGTGATGTTGTTATTGCCGCAATCAATGGTGAAACCTTTGTCAAACGCTTGTCGATTCGTGGTGAGGAGGTAGTGCTGCACTCGGAAAATCCCAAATACGCGCCCAGATATGTGCTCGAAGGGGATGATCTGGTTATCTGGGGTGTCGTTACCGACAGCATACGCAGGCACCGCAGCCATGGTTGACCCGGTTTTCGCGCTGATCGACTGCAACTCTTTCTATGCCTCCTGTGAGCGGGTATTCCGTCCGGATCTGCAACGCGTGCCCATTGTGGTGCTGAGTAACAATGATGGCTGCATTATCGCCCGGTCGGCAGACGCCAAGCCATTCGTGAAGATGGGCGAGCCTTTTCACAAGGTCCGCGAAACGCTCAAGCGTAACGGCGTGCTGGCCTTCAGCTCCAACTATGCACTCTATGGCGACATGAGTGAGCGGGTGATGACCACCATCGAGAGTCTGGTGCCAGCGCTGGAGGTGTATTCGATAGATGAAGCGTTCGCCGACATGACCGGCATATCCGATAGAGAGGCACTGGGGCGGCGGATTCGCGCGCAGGTCTTGCGCGTAACGGGTATCCCGACAGGCGTGGGTATAGCCACTACCAAGACCCTGGCAAAACTGGCCAATGCTGCAGCCAAGCGCTGGCAGAAGCAGACGGGCGGGGTGGTTGATATCTGTGATAACCAACGCAGGGACAAGCTGCTGAAGGTCATGCCCGTCGCTGAGGTATGGGGGGTCGGCCGGCGGATGAATGAGCATCTGACAACCATGGGCATCAAAACCGCCTGGGATCTGGCCCAGGCCGATGCCTGGACTCTGCGCAAGCAGTTTAGTGTGGTCATAGAGAAAACCGCACGCGAGCTACGCGGCACGTCCTGCCTGGCTCTGGAGGAAGCGGTCCCGGCCAAGCAGGAAATCTGCAGTAGCCGAGCATTTGGTCAGAGGCTGCATGAGCTGGAACCCATACAGGAAGCTGTGTCCACCTATGCAACTCGCGCCTGCGAGAAGCTGCGGCGCCAGGCCTCGCTTTGTAGGCGCGTGCGGGTATCGATTCGTACTGGGATGTTCAATCCCGACGAGGTAAAGTTCACCAAGGGTGTGGTCTGTGAATTACCTTACCCCTCCGATGACACGCGCCTGATCGTTCGTGCGGCCCAGCAGGGACTCCAGGCTATATATCGGCCGGGGCATGCTTACGCCAAGGCAGAAATCCTGTTACTGGATTTGTGCCAGAAGGGCCAGTTCACCGATGACCTGTTCGCTGAACTCCAACCACTTGCGGCAGAAAAAGTGATGGGTGTTCTAGACGAGATAAATAGCCGATGGGGCCGAGGTACGCTGCGTCCAGCTAGGGTGCCGATCACCCCGGGATGGGGCATGAAACAGGAACTGAAGAGTCCGAGCTATACCACCTGTTGGCATGGACTCTGGGGCGCCCGGTGTCGTTGAAGCAAAAGGATTGGATCCGACGAACTCTTGCGTGTCGTTATCGTCAGATATAGAGAGCAATCACGCATTGAGGGACGGCTATGGCATTTCTGGACTCGCACGGAGCAAGTATTTTTTCGGTTCTAAAGAAAACCTTCAAAAATTTTATCGACGATGACATGCCGACCTATGCTGCTGCGCTGTCATACAGGGCACTATTTTCGCTTTTCCCGTTTCTGCTTTTTCTGATCGCCATGTTGAGCTTTCTCAACCTGGGCAATTTTTTTACCTGGTTACGTGAGCAGGCTGCCTTGGTGCTTCCGTCTGTAGCAGTGGAAATGATTGATCCGGTCATCAGTAATTTGCAGGAAGGCAAGAACAGCATTTTTTCAGTGGCTATCGTGGTGGCTATCTGGGTGGCTTCGAACGGAATCCGTTCCTTGATGAATGCCATGAACAGGGCCTACAACGTGCGCGAATCCAGGCCAGCCTGGAAACTCTACTTGCTGTCGCTGCTTTACACCGTAGGTATTGCAGTGGTGCTCCTGGTTGTAGCCGCACTTATGGTAGTCGGGCCGCAATGGCTGGAGTGGCTGGCCAGTTGGGTCAACATGGGCGAACTTGCAGTGACACTCTGGGCTTTGCTGCGCTGGCCTGCGGCAATACTGCTGCTGATGCTCGTCGTAGCGGTTCTCTATTACCTTATGCCGGACGTGGAACAGAAGTTTCGTTTCATCACACCCGGGTCGGTGATAGCTGTCATTATCTGGATCGCGGCCTCATTGGGCTTTGGCTTCTATGTGAGCAATTTCGGTAATTACGACGCGATGTATGGCGGTATCGGGGCGATGATCGTGTTGCTGTTGTTTTTTTACATTTCTTCTGCCGTGCTACTCCTGGGCGCCGAGCTCAACGCTACAATCGAGCATGCCTCAACCGAAGGCAAGGATAGGGGCGAGAAACAGATCGAATCATGATACTGGTCTGACAGATCATCTGACCTGCTAATGCATGGGCAAAGCCATGGTTCGATGCGTTATGCTGTGCGCTCTTTTTAGCAGGCAGGCAGGCGGAGAACATGAGCGAGTTTGATTTTGACCTTTTCGTTATCGGGGCCGGGTCAGGCGGCGTGCGAGCCAGCCGTCTCGCGGCAAGTTACGGGGCGAAAGTCGGCGTTGCCGAAGACCTGTATCTGGGAGGCACCTGCGTCAACGTTGGCTGCGTCCCGAAAAAACTGTTCGCCTACGCTGCGCATTTTGCCGAAGACATGGAAGATGCCCGCGGCTATGGCTGGGATATCGGCGAGACAGGGTTCACCTGGAGCCGCCTGCTGGACAACAAGAATCGCGAGATCACACGGCTTAACGGGATATACCGCAATCTGCTCTCTAGCGCAGGAGTTACGCTTGTTGATGGGCGCGCACGGTTTATCGATTCCCACACTGTGGCAGTAGGCGACAGAACCTTTACAGCCGAGCGGATTCTGGTAGCAACCGGCGGCTGGCCTTACATTCCCGAATTCCCCGGGAGCGAGCATGTCATCAGCTCCAATGAAGCCTTTTATCTTGAGAGCCTGCCAAAAAGAGTGACTGTGGTGGGCGGCGGATACATTGCCATCGAGTTTGCCAGCATTTTTCAGGGTGTCGGCTGCGAGGTGACTCAGTTGTACCGCGGAGACCTGTTTTTGCGCGGGTTCGATCAAAGTATCCGGGAACACATGGCCACCACCATGAAGGCCAAGAAACTGGATCTGCGCTTCAACACTGACGTGCGCTCCGTTGAGCGCCGGAGCGACGGCGTGCTGGATTTGTCACTGTCCGACGGCTCCGCCCTGGAAACCGATCTGGTGCTCTACGCCACCGGTAGACGTCCGAATATTGCGGGCCTCGGTCTGGAAAACACCCAGGTGACCCTGGATGAGATGGGCTTCATCGATGTTGACCAGGATTATCAGACCAGCGACCCAGCCGTATACGCCATTGGTGATGTGACCCACACCACGCAGCTTACGCCGGTTGCACTGGCTGAGGGCATGGCACTCGCTCGTCGGCTGTTCAAGCCTGACGAGTACCGCCCCGTGGACTACAACGATATAGCGACGGCGGTATTCTGCATCCCCAACGTGGCAGTCCTGGGATTGACCGAAGACCAGGCGAGGGGACAGGGCCACTCACTTGCTATTTATGAGAGCCGATTCCGTCCGATGCGCAACACACTGGCTGGACGGGGTGAAGAAAGTCTGATGAAGATGGTCGTCGACAAGCAGACAGATCGGGTGTTGGGTGTACACATGGTCGGACCCGATGCGGGCGAGATCATTCAGGGCATGGCCGTTGCACTCAAGGCCGGAGCAACAAAAGCCATGTTCGATGCCACTCTGGGCATTCATCCCACAGCTGCTGAAGAGTTTGTGACGATGCGGGTTCCCACACGCGTGGATCCGGATTGAGCCAACAGGAGCTGCCGGCATGAGCTGGTTCTATGCGTTTGATCTGTTTGGTGTGGCGGTCTTCGCCATTTCCGGCGCACTGATGGCAGGGCGAAAATCCATGGACCTCTTTGGGGTCCTGGTGATTGCTCTCATCACGTCATTGGGAGGAGGGACCCTGAGAGACACCATTCTGGACCACCATCCGGTTGTCTGGATACGTGACGATCTCTACATTCTGGTCGCAGTTCTGGCGGCACTGGGCACGATTGTCTGGGTACGCCTGACTAGACCAATCCATGAGACTGGTTTGCTGGTGGCAGATGCATTCGGTTTGGCAATCTTTACGGTAATCGGGACCCAGGTCGCCTTAGCGCAATCTGTGCCAGTCAGCGCTGCGGTGATCATGGGTGTAATGACTGGCGTTGCAGGCGGTGTGATACGCGATATCATCTGCAATGAAATCCCGCTGATCTTCGACCGGGAGATCTACGCCACAGCCTCTATTGCAGGGACCCTGGTATATATCGGTCTATACCGCCTGGACACACCAGCAGATCTCGACGTGGCAATTGCGGTTGCCACCGTGCTGGTCATTCGCCTCGCAGCAATCCGCTGGCACCTGGGATTGCCGCGCTTTCACCTGCTCGATCGCAAGCCAGCTCAGAAAGACTGACTCAGTGATGTTGGTGCTTGCTCTGCTCAGGTTTGGCCGAGTGAGCACCGTGGTCGGTAGGGGCCGGTGCCTCTTTTTCGATCATCACATCCACCTCAATGGAACCTGCATTCTCGAAGACCAGCGTCAGTGGAAACCGGCCGCCATCCTCTAGCGGCTGCTTGAGACCGAACATCATGAAATGATAGCCACCCGGTTCGAAGACAACATCCGCACCCGGCTCAATGGATAACTGCTCCACCTCCTGCATTTTCATTAACCCATCCACATGCACATGCTCGTGCACCTCGACCTTGTCGGCAATTGGAGAGCTGGCGGCGACCAGCGTGTCTGCAGTGGTACCGCGGTTTTCAATGTGCAGATAGGCCGCACCGGAGGGGACAACCGGGGGCAGGGGACGGGCCCATGAATGGGCTATGTGCAGATCCGCTACCTGGTAATCATGGGCCAGAGCAGGGCCTGCCAGTAGCAGGGCGCAAAAAAAGCTGGAAAGGGTTCTTAGTAACATGCACTGTTTCCTTAGTGATTAAAGATATGAGAGTAACTTGGGTTGGAATCTCTAGCCACCGCAACATGGACATAGGTGCGAAAGTGCCGGCGTGTCATTGCGCTGCCACCAGAGAGTGTCAGAATTGTGGCGAAATATGTGGCGTAGTTAACGTTTATTCCCTGGCGCATGGCTGTTAGCCAGCATCACTTTCCCGCAGACTGTAAGACACTGCCAACCCAGACACACAAAGGGAATTTTATCTTGGCTACTGAATCAACTATGTATGAAAAACGAAGACTGGAACGCCAGACAGTGAGCACGAGCCTCGAGGTGTACGACCTGGACACCGGCAATCACCTGGGCAGGGTGGTAGACCTGCATGCCGAGGGGTTGATGCTACTCAGCGATCAACCCATCGACCTGTACAAGCACTATGCTCTGCAGGTGAGTTTGCCCATGACGCTCAACGGCGTGACCGAGTTCTTTCTTGATGCAGAAAGTCTCTGGAACCGCGAAAGTCTCGCAGGAGGACAGTACTGGACGGGCTTGCACTTTACCCAGTTACCGGAGGCGTCACGCACCTGCATTGAGAAGATGGTCGCCAGCCGCTAGTTCATTTCCTTACCTGTTGGTGTCAGACGCCTGTTGATGTCAGGTGATTGTCCCACCGCAACTCACTGCCCTCGATCCGCTTCACGCGGCTGGCACGATTACGATAGATCCCGCCCATGCCCGAGGTAAACAGAAACTCGCTTCGGCGGTCGGCGATAGCACCGGCAACGTCTCGGATTTCAACCGTCTCCAGGGGCGCACTGGTCATATAATCCAGCAGTAATGCACGGTTACCCCTAGGCGCAGTCAGTGCTGCAATATGGCTGGCAGGATCAATAACGACACTTGCCATGTAGTTGTGCAGCTCACGTTGCTGGTCTAGAGGCAAACTGATCTCGGAAAACACGCCCTGCGCGGTATCCAGCCGGCCAATCAGCGGTGGTGTCTCCCATACTGGACCTTCAAATTGATAGCCCGCGATCACAATGCCTTCCTTGCTCACGTCCAGATGGCGAAGGCTCAGCTGGTGGTGGGATGGCTCATGGCGCTGCACAATGTGACCGCTATCGCGATTGATCAACAGTAGCGCTGGCTGCATGTCAGCGAGATTGAGCTTGATACGATCATAGTCGGGGTGCGTCTTTATCCCGCCGAGGGCGACTATCAGAGTTTGACCATCCGGGTGAAGGCGAATCTCGTGGGGCCCTATGCCGTCCACATTCAGGTTGCCCAGAAACTGATACTCGTGTTGTGCGTCATACACCAGGATTTTTCCTGCACCGCTGGGGTAGTGATTGGTAGTGGCGTAGAGCAGGTTACCATCAGGACTGAAAACCCCATGGCCGTAGAAGTGATGATCCTTTTCGGTCTCGACCTGACGAACGATCTCACCTGCTTCGAAGTCGACCACCTGATAAAAATGACCAGGCCGACGACTGAACATCACTACCTCGTCGGCAAAGGGTCGTCTGCAGCCGCCGTGTCCGCGCTCCTGCACAGGCAGGCGAAAGATAATCGTGCCTTGCCGATCAATTCCGGCGATGAAGTGACCACCTTCTGCATCATCCATAGCGCTGAGATACAAGGGACCAGGGCGGTGAGGAGCGGCCTGGATATCAGACGTCGAAGCGCCAAAGGCTGAGAAAGCCGCCATGGCACCCGCGCTCGCCAGGCCCGCACGAATAAGCTCTCTACGATTCATCGAAGGTCAGTCTCCATCGCTTGAGTTAAAGCCCTTGATGATGCCCAGTTCGCTGGCAATGGTGCCATTGAGCAGCGTCGTCAATCGATCAATATCAATGTAGAGCAGCTGTAATTGACGGTAGCCGTCATCGTCTGCAAGTAGAGGCATCAGACCAGATGGCATGCTGTCGAGGCGCTGCAGTGCAGCATTCAGGTTTTCGGAAAACTGATCCCCGAGCGGAGAAAGTTGGCGTTCATCCAGTAAGCTGACCAGCCCTGGTAAAAAGTAGGCCTTCAAGCCGCCAAGCGTGGCCTCCATGGTCGCCAGGGATTCACCGCTTCGCCAGGCGTCGGCAATATAAGGGTTGCGGCGGGTCTTGCCACCCAGGCCCATGGGCGCAGCAAGCCGCTTGTTGCGCAAGATCTCCAGACTATGCATGGCAGCGGATACCGTAGTGTGTGCATACTCGGTTTGGCTCATGAAATGCGATTCAAAGCTGGTCCAATCCCTTTGTAGGCGGTTGGCATTTATATGAATTTGCGCACTGACCCCCTGGAGAAAATCACAGGCCCGTGGGCCGGGCAGGGCGTTACCAGCTTTAACGACAAGAGGATCGAAAAGCAAATACTCGAGGGCGGGGAATCCCTTGGCCGCCACACTGTCTGCTGCAATCGATGGCGCATCAATCGGCTGCGCACCCATCAGCCAGTTATCTGTTTTTCGCGCGATCAGATTCTTGGAGTCGGGCCAGAACTGTAGTTGCCAAGCAATGTTGTCCTGTTCGATCGGGCCGAAATCGACAAAACGAACCTGTTGCCAATCCAAAAAGGCGTTCAGCCAGGCATCTCGAACTGTTTCAACGTTATGTTCCCCTGGCGCCTGGCAATAAGTCCGGGCGCGTTGCTGCAGCATTTCGCTACTGTTTGCAAACGCCGCGTACCCCGTAGCCAGATCCGCATGCCATTGCACTTTGGCTGGCGTAGCCAGGACGAGTGGGCTTAAAGCAATGGCAATTAACCCGCACAGATAAACCAGGGGTCTTTGCGGGCGGTGCAAGAGAGGCATATCGGTGCTCCAGGTAAACGTGATCATAACGACTTGAGAAAGCGGATAAGGGCCGTGCGTTCGTCAGCAGACATTGATCGGTAGCGATCTGCCGATACCTGGGCTTCACCAGCATGCCAGAGGATGGCCTGCTCAAGTGTCTCGGCGCGACCATCGTGCAGGAAGCCCGCACGGGGGTTAACATCCTGGGCCAAACCTATGCCCCACAATGGAGGTGTACGCCATTCATTGCCATCAGCAAGAAATTCATCCCGGCCATCAGCCAGACCAGGCCCCATGTCGTGCAACAACAGATCGGTATAAGGCCATATGGTCTGATTGCTCAAATCAGGCCGGCCAGCTGCTTTACCGGTGACATGACGCGGGGTGTGACATGCCGCGCAGTCGGCCTGATTGAACAGTTGGGCGCCGGTCACAACCTGAGGGTCATCCATGTTACGTCGGGCGGGCACCGCCAGGCTGCTGGCATAAAAATCGATAAAATCGGCGATCTCGCCGCTTACTTCCGGATCACCACCGTGGGGTGCAGCATCGCAGCCCTGGCTGGGGGTGCAATCGGTCCCTGGGACCAGATTAGAGCTCAAGCCCATGTCACCGGCAAAGGCTCCCATGCTTTGTTGCATGATTGTCGGTTCGCTGGCTTTCCAACCGAAACGGCCGAGCACCGTGGTTTTTTGCGTCTTGTCCCACACTCGGTTGACCCGACCCGAGATGCCATCACTATTGGCATCCTCAGGATCTGCCTGAGCAAGTATCTGCTCCTCGGGTATGTTCGCCAACAGACCCAGGCCGATCATTTGCGGGGCGACCCGTGGTGAAATCAGTAGCTCCCCGGGCAGTGGGCCGTACTGGGGGTTTTCTATCCGATAGTTCGGCACGCGCAATGTCACACGGGTGCAATCGTCCAATACCTCTTCACGCTCAGACCAGTCAATGACCATCTCAGCCTCAGGCTTGAAGCCCGGAATGGCAGCTGTTTGCAACTGGCTGCCGTAAACCGGATGCGGAACAAAACCATGCTGCTCAAGAACTTCAGCATCCTTTTCGGGATCACCCGGCATGGCCAGGCGCAAAAAAAGAGAAATGCCTGCTTCACCCGCCAGCGGGGGATGACCACGGCCATCCTTGATGTGACAACCCTGGCAGGAGTTGGTATTAAATAACGGACCCAGACCGTCGCGGGCCGCGGTACTGGAGGGTGCGATCACCCATGGATTGCGGAAGAAACTGTTGCCCACGCTGAAATCAAGTCGCTTGGTCATGGACAAATTGCCCTGGGGCAACGAGAAGGCATTGTGGTCGGATTGCTCAACGGTTCCATCACCACCGGTTTTCGCAGTTTCCTGGAGCGGATAGCTGTATGCCTCGGTGGATGCAGCCAGCAGGGCAATCAGTATGCTCGAGCATACAAATCGGGTCGCAGTTGCATCCGATACGCGAAGAAACAAGTTCATGAATATAGCTCTATGTGATCACTGAGCGGATAAAAGCCCGACGATACGCCGGGCTTTTGATTTTTACTGGCAAAGGCGGCTTCGCGTGTCAGAAAGCGTGACCAGCGTCATCCGGCTCTAGAGAATCCAGACCCAGCTCGTTAGCGATCTGCTCGATGTTGCCCGTCTGCTCGACCAGAGCTGCGATAGCCTTGTTGACGATATCTGCACCTTTCTCGTTACCCGGGGCAATCATCATGTCGAACGGCATTGGCTCTTCGTTGGCTTCAGCCGCATCTTTCATTTCCTGCAGCGCAGCCATGGTTTGATCAAGATCCGCGCGAAGCTCCTGATCAAGGGCCTGATTACGTTCTTTCATCAGATCCGAGAGAGAAGGGCCGGACACTGTCTTGCCATCGGTGGTGGAGTAGGTGCCGAGATAGACGTTCTGCACGCCCTTGGCATTGTAGAAATGCGAGTTATGGGTATTGTCACTGAAGCAATCGTGCTCGTCTTCATAGGAATTGGCTTCCAGTGCCACCTTCATGCGCTCGCCGGCCAACTCGCCCAGGGAGAGAGAGCCCATACCGAACAGCATTTTCTGGAAAACTTCCTGCGGCTGCAGAGCGAGTAAATCCTGGCGGTGGTTACCACTTTCGTCCGGAGCCCACTGCGCAACCATCCATTCCAGATCATTCACCAGAAGGTCGGTAACCGCATTCAGGTACTCGCCACGACGATCGCAATTACCATTGGTGCAGTCTTCGCCCTTGGCATAATCGGTTACTGGACGGTTGCCAGCACCCTGTTCGAAGCCGTTTAGATCCTGACCCCAGAGCAAAAATTCAATAGCGTGGTAACCGGTAGCGACATTGGCCTCGGAACCGCCAGCTTCATTAAGATTGGCTAGAATTTCCGGAGTGAGGACGCTGACATCAACGGTTTCGCCACCAATGTTGATTTCCTGATTGGCAATGATGTTGGCGGTAGCGCCTTCATTTCCCATCTCATACTGATACCCGTCAGCGGCAACATAATCGATCATGCCCTCATCAAGGGGCCATGCGTTGAGCTGACCTTCCCAGTCGTCAACTACCACATTGCCGAAGCGAAAGACCTCTGACTGCTGATAAGCCACGCGTGCCTCAAGCCATGCCTGCTTAGCGGCTTTCAGGTTTTCTTCCGTGGGCTCTGCGACAAGCGCATCTGTAGCAGTACTAAGCTCCCGAGCGGTAACCAGGGCATCCTTATAATTGGCGTAGGCGAGATCGGCGTAATGCGCGGCGACTGCTTGAGGATCGACACTGGCGGAACTGATTCCTGCCTCTTGCGCAGGGAATATTTCTGCGCCGGGTTCGGCATCGGCCATGTTGTTCACGGCGGGTGAGTCGCTGGCCTCTGCGGCGGGAGCATACTCATCGTCGTTACTGCATGCGGCCAGCAGAAATGTCGCGGAGACCGCAAGCGCCAGGGCTTTGAGTGGAAAATGAACTGCCATGAGTTAGAACTCCCTGTACCCTTCTGGGTAATAATGATATTGATTTGCGTTATCGATTATATGTCGGGAATCTGGATTTGCAATGCCTGTCCTCATAAAAGACTTTGCAACATCATGAAGTACACCTCCTGGCAAAGCGTTTTGAACTAACCAGCACATCCTTTGCCATACTCAGTGAACATGCATAGCAAGGAGTACTACATGTCCAACCATCACGTTTACAAAAAAGTCGAAATTGTCGGTTCTTCAACCACCAGTATTGAAGAAGCTATCGAGCACGCCATTGCCGAAACAAGCAAGTCGGTAAAAAATGTGGAGTGGTTTGAAGTGCAGGAGACCCGTGGTCACGTAACTAACGGGAAAGTTGCCCACTATCAGGTGGTTCTCAAGGTTGGATTTCGTATAGAAAACAGCTGATTAACGCGTTTTACAAGACCCCCGCAGGCCAACATTAAACTGGAGACCTGTGGGGGTTTTTGCGTTTTGAAAGGTGTGTAATTACTGTAATACGCTACTGATGACATCGCGATAATTGCGTACGCGTTGCACGAGATGAACTGGCTCATAGCCTCGGGCATATCCATAGCGCAATTTAGGGTAGTAACGCTTGTCGGCCAGAAGGGGAAGCACCTCACGCATATCCGTCCAGGAGTCGGGATTCTTGCCTAGCTCGCGGGCCAGTTTGCGTGCGTCCAGCAGATGGCCGCGGCCCACATTATAGGCAGCCAGCGCCATGAAATAACGATCAGGATCGGGTATCTCTTCTGATAACCGCTCATAACGGTCAGCCAGATAGCGTGCGCCCGCATCAATGCTTTGCACTGGATCAAGCCTATCGGTAACTCCGAGAGACTTGGCAGTGTTCTGTGTGAGCATCATGATGCCGCGAACGCCCGTCGGGCTGCGGGCCAAGGGGTCCCAATGGGATTCCTGGTAGGAGAGTGCAGCCAACAAATCAACAGGGATGCCCGTATTTTCCGCTGCTTGCTCGAAATGGTCTATGAACATTGGTAACCGGTTTTCCATACGTGTGACCAAAGTGTTCAGGTCCACGAAGTCGAACTCGGATATGTAGGCATAGTATTGGGTATCAACGTTAGAAATAGCCGCTAGGCCAGCTGTACTACTCATCCACTCTTGCGCTTTTGCTGCAAGATCCTCGCTGCCGGGAGCAAGATACCAACCTATCTGTTGCTCGGGTGAGAGGTCCATCACTACGGCTAATTCCGGCATGGAACGTCGATTGATATCGACGATATTGGAGTCCGCAACGGTACAGTCGAGCTCCCCCTCGAATACGGCAGCCAGAAGCTGTTCTGTTCCTCTTTTCTCCGTTTGCGTGAAAGTAACAGACGGATGAGCACTGATAAACTGTTCAAGGGTTTCCACGTAGCTGGAGTCGGCGACCACTTCGATGTCGAGGCCCTCAAGCATTTCAGCAGTGGTGGGCAGGGGGACCAGCTCACGATGGCAAACCAATTGTTCGCTCACACGGTGATGCATTGGTCCAGTGGTAAAACGATCATCGCGGGAGGCAAGCTTTGTAAGCCCCGCGGCGCCCAGATGGGATTGGCCTCTTTCCAATTGACGGAGTACCGCCGCAGTCGAGAATTGGATATCCCACTCAACTTCCCACCCCTGCGATGCGGCGAAGCTGTTGACCAGATCGTACTCCGGGCCAGCGGGTTGCTCGAAACGGTCGGTGTAATAGGTGGTTGATCCATTACGAGTGGAGACCTTCAATATCCCGGATTCGGCGGGGGACACCAATTGAGCAGCGACGTCGTCCGAGCTGTTACAGGCGGTCAATACAAACGGCAGGGCCAGAAGAATGGCTGAAAGACTAGTTCTGCGGAGCATGTGGCTCTCCAGCTTTGCGGGCTGACTCCCTATCTCCATGCCAACCTCGAAAGTGCAGTCGCCAGTGTTAATTGGCGACACCAAGTTCATCCTAATCCAACCACATAACTCTGTAAAATCGTGGTTGTTACCTTATGCTGTGTTGCGATTCGGTCAATTCAGGAAGCGTTGATGATGGCAACCCAGCAGAAAATACAGCAGCTCGCCGCCGGCGTATCGCGCTTGAGAAATAGCCACGGTCGAGAATTTATTGATATTGCGCACCCTCTGGTTTCAGCTCGGATAGCTCTGGAAGGAGGGCATATTGTCAGCTGCGTGCCAGCCGGTCAGAAAGCTCTGTTGTGGTTAAGCCCTGAGGAGCCTGAGTTACCGGGTAAACCAATGAGGGGAGGTATTCCCCTGTGTTGGCCCTGGTTTGGCAATGAACGCCCAGGTCCTGCGCACGGTATTGCCCGGACGAGTCTCTGGGAGATTGAATCGGTTGTTGTCACCGACGCCAAAGTGCAGATCAGTCTCGAACTACCGCAGGCTGTAATGGCTCTTCATTTGCCCGATGAACAATGGGTGGTAAAGGTCCATTTCACCCTGGCAAGTGATTTGCTGGTGACGCTTACGTCAACCAACACCGGCAGCGCAGCGCAAACCCTCGGGCAAGCCCTTCATACCTATTTGCCGGTTTCAGACATTACTCAGGTCCAGGTCAAGGGTCTGGACCAGATCACTTATCTGGACCAATTGACCGGTTGTGAGGCCGTCCAGAACGGGCCTGTCAGTTTCCAGCAGGAGGTCGACCGGATTTACCATGGAGTCATTGGCATTTTAGAACTTGAGGAGGCGGGCGAGATCGTCAGTGTCGAAGGTGCGGGTAGCAGTTCAACGGTGCTGTGGAATCCATGGATAGAAAAATCCCGGCGCCTGGGTCATTTTCCAGAAGAAGGCTACCGGGAGATGCTTTGCATCGAGACGGCCAACGCAGGGCCCGACAGGCAGATTCTGCAACCAGGCCAGACCCACAGCCTGAGCGCAAGAATCAGCCGCCACGCTTGAAAGAGGCGTTCCGTCTTATTTACGCGTGGCGGGCAAGACCAATGCTATTGCCACACTTACCAGGCTTGATGCGAGCAGCGCGCCCAGAAAAGGCGCCAAGGTCGGAATTGCGCCTGGAAAGCTGGCAGCTAGCAGGCCGGCTGAAAACGATCCGCCGGTAAACCACCCGGGAGCCACCGCGCCCACTAATCCCGCTAGACAGCCGCCTACAGCTGCTGTTGCACCCATACGCTTCCACAAGCCCATCAGTACCGGAACCACCGCCGTAGCGCAGAGCAGATCAGCGATCAGAAACAGCCGCAGTACCGAGATCCCCTGCAGCGCGATGAGCACTACTGGAATCATCAACAGCACGGTAATCCAGCGCGCACTGGTCAGTGAGAGACCGCTTTTTTCCGTGACTGCCAGAGAAGCGATGGCGTTCTGCAGAGTATCGACCGAAGACGCTACGAGGGTCAAAGCCAGTACAAGTGCTGGAATCGTCAACCAGGCCGGCGCATCCATCAACAACGCAAAAAATGGAATTGGAGGGCTACCCAAGTCGGTGCCGCTCATGGCTGCGGCGATACCCAGTGCGCCCACAATGGCTACTACAATCACGGTTATAAGACCGCCGAGCAAGGCTCCGCGACCCAGCGCTGCTCCATCACGGGCAGACCATACGCGTTGCCAATAGCCCTGGTGAAAAAGGTTGGCCGCTGTTACGGCAATGATCAGTGTCAATGCCACGCTCAGGGCGCTGCCGACCGGAATGCCCGGCAGGGCGATCGGAGATGAATCCACTTCGGGCAGTCTCTGCAGTGCTACCGCACCGACCACAACCAACAGGGCAAGAAGTAGCCAGGCTTGCCAGCGGTCGGTCATCAGGCTCGCACGCAAACCGCCACCGGCGGTATAGACGAGGGTGGCGATTGCTACGCCGATGATAACCAGCGCCGGATTCACATCCGACAGCATGGCGGTAATCGCGCCAATCGCAGTGAGCTCGGCAATCAGAAAGCACAGCATGTAGAGCAGGGAAATCACCGCCACCCAGCGGCGCACCAGGGCGCCATAACAGGCCTGGGCGAACTCTCCGATACTGCTGCCTTGCGGCAGGTAGCGGCGGATCGCCGGACCGCAGAATGCGAAAACAAGAAAGGGCAGGGCAGCACCAATGGCGTAACCCGCCAGACCCACAGGTCCAACCAACGCCCCTACCTCCGGCGGCGCAAATAGTATCCACCCGCCCATTCCCGAAGCCAGAAACGAGAGTCCTAGGGCCTGAGCGCCCTGACTATTGCGGGCCGTAAGAAAGTCATCGAGTTCCGCATGGCTGCTTCGGGCGCGCAGGCCCAGCCAGACGAACACGAGCAGCGCCGTGCCCAGCACGGCAAGGGTCAGGTAAGGCATGTCGCACTTCCTCCGCCGGTATTATCCGGATCAGGTTCCAGGGTTTGGGCGGGCTGCATGCAGCACGCTGGTTCTCAGCCTGTCCGCGTGACGGACAGGCTCCCCTGGCGACTAAAAATTGGGATTATGGTAACGCGCGCCAATACTGCCACAGAAAGTGGCAGTAGACGACAGCTGGAAGCTGTCAGCTCACGGCGGCGAGGGCTTGAGGACGAACAAGGGCGACTAGTTCCTCTACGGCACTCATATCCGGAACGGCGAGAAAATCCGCAGCCTGATAGGCTGGATTCGGGTAACAGTAATAACCTTCACCCGTTTGCAAACCAAGCTTGCCCTGGTCGATAAAGTGCTGCTTTATATACGTTGCATTGGCCAGTAACTGGGCATCCTGATTCTCTGTACCCCAGTAAGTCATGACATCAAAGCAGGTTTTCATGCCGATGATATCCATGATCCCGCAAGGCCCCAAAGCGCATCCTCGGTTGGCAATCATATAGGTCCGGTCGATGTATTCCGGAGTAGATACGCCATTGGTAACCAGTGACTGCGTGGCATTCAACAAAGGGACCAGCCATGTATTGAGCACATAGCCGTTCTGCTCCTTCTGGATCGGGATCGGTACCATGCCTATTTCAATGGCAAACCGGGTGACAGCCCGTAAGGTGCTTTCTGCGGTACCTGCATGGGCCATTACTTCAGCCAGATTCATACTCCAGATCATGTTGGCAAAGTGCAGCGCGCAGTATTTATCCGGTCGGCCCGTTGCACTGGCAAACTGAGCCGGTAGCAGCGTCGACGAGTTGGTAGCAACCAGTGTGTGGGCCGGCAACAACGCAGCCATTTCCTGATAGACAGCGACTTTCGTTTCCGGAATTTCCGGTACAGCCTCAATCACCAGATCGGCATTGGTAACGGCATCAGCCAGGCTGCAGCTATAGCTGAGACGAGCCTGTGTTTCGCTGATCATGGCTTCACTTGCACCCATCTCAGCCCGGTAAATGGCAGCATATTGTTGATGCGCCATCTGGCAACGCTGCAGAGATTCCTCGAATAGATCGTAAACCACGACCCGCTTGCCTTTGAATGCGCTGTGCCAGGCAATCTGGCCGCCCAGTACACCTGCGCCCAGCACAGTCAGATTATTCAATGTGTTTGTCATAGGTGTCTCCGAATCTCAGGCAGCCTGGTTGGCTGCCCTTTTTGTTGTTATGGGAGGATCAAATGTCAGGACTCCATCATCGAGCGACTCCTTGAGAAGCAATACCGAGTCGAGCTCGTAATTGTTCAGAATTCGCCAGGGCAGGGCGCGGCCCTGGCGTGGCAGGATGCCGTTGGCGCGCTGGACATATCCGGACTGCAGGGAACCCATGATGGAGTCTTTTTCAATCTGACCATGCTTGTCCAATGGGACGGCAACCTGCTTGCCGGTTTCTTCCATGTGCGCGAGCAGTCTGCAGATGTACAAGGAGGCCATGTCTGCCTTGAGCGTCCAGGGTGCGTTGGTGTAGCCCAGAATCCATGCCAAATTCGGCACGTTCTGCATCATCACCGCCTTGTAGGTCATCTGCTCGTTGAGCGGGCAGGGCTCACCATCCAGGCTTATCTGCATACCACCCAGCATCTGCATCTGCAGGCCCGTTGCCGTAATGATGATGTCTGCCTCAAGCTCCTGACCTGATTTGAGACGGATACCTTTCTCGGTAAAGGTATCGATATGATCCGTCACTACGGACGCCTTGCCCTTGTTGATAGCTTCGAACAGATCCGCATCGGGAACCGCGCAAAGCCGTTCATCCCAAGGGTTATAGCTGGGCGTGAAGTGTTTCATATTGCTCTGGTCATCGAGCTTCTTGCTGACACCCTTGAGTAATACCTGCCGAGTCTTGTCAGGCCAGCGTTTGGCAGCTTTGTAAATCCAGCGCTGCATCACGATATTGCGTTTTCGGGCCATGTTATAGACCCATTTTTGCGGCAAAAACTTGCCAAGTACTTCGGAAATCTTGTCGTGGCCTGGCACGGAAAATACGTAGGAGGGCGAGCGCTGCAACATGGTGACGTGCTCGGCAGTATCTGCCATCGCAGGAACCAGCGTAACCGCAGTTGCGCCACTGCCAATCACCACAACCTTCTTGCCGGCATAATCAAGATCAGTAGGCCAATGCTGGGGGTGAATACAGGTGCCCTTGAAGGTGTCCACACCAGGAAACTCAGGTAGATAGCCAGCTTCGTAATTGTAATAACCAGTACAGCCAACGAGGAAATTACAGGTGTATATCTTTTGTTCGCCTGTGGTGGCGTCAGTTGTGGTTACTGTCCATTGCTGGTCTTCACTCGACCAGTCAGCATGCTCTGTGGCCGTGTTGAAATGGATTTTATCGGTAATGTGAAACTCTTCAGCCGTTTCGCGGATGTATTCACGTATCGAGTCACCGCCAGCTAGAACCTGAAGCTCGTTCCAGGGCCGAAACTTGTAGCCGAAAGTAAACATGTCCGAATCAGAGCGTATGCCCGGGTAGCGAAATAAATCCCAGGTTCCGCCAATGGCGGCGCGCTTCTCGAGGACGACAAAGCGTTTATCGGGGCAGGTATGTGTGAGGTGGCAGGCCATTCCGATACCGGACAGACCCGCGCCAACGATGATTACATCGAGATGTTCAGCAGCCATATTATTGTTCTCTTGGAGTGAGCTTTCTGCACATTCCTAGACTGCCTGTTTACAGGCCCGGAGGGACTGCCATATGTTGCCAATTAGTAATCAATTGCTGCCATTGCTGGTTTTGATTTGTTCAAAGGGTCAGCGAAGCGGTTGCATTGAAAAGGCACCAAGGGGAGTCTGTGACGAGTGACAAAAAACGAGGTTAATAAAACATACGGAAAATCAGGAGCATAGACAAAAAACGCATAAAAAAAGATAGACTGATGCTATTTAACGTCGGAAACCATCGTTTTTTCTGCGTCTAACATAAGCGCCATTTCACCTAATTCGTCACGAGCAAGTCAAACGATACCCTCCTGTTTAGTTTAAGGGCGCACGGTAAACGCGGTGCATCCGGAAAGTCAGCTACAGCATCTCAATAGGTGAAATCAATTAAGGTCTTCATGTGAATTAGCTTTGGCT
Source organism: uncultured Halopseudomonas sp. (assembly GCF_963977355.1). Lineage (NCBI taxonomy): Bacteria > Pseudomonadati > Pseudomonadota > Gammaproteobacteria > Pseudomonadales > Pseudomonadaceae > Halopseudomonas > uncultured Halopseudomonas sp. Next base: position 67,136 of record NZ_CAXBOV010000022.1, read on the forward strand.
ATTTTTTCATCTGTGTCGAGAGACCTTTTCCAAGTGCTAAGTCCCCGCGTATTTGAACACTTTTAGCAAGATCTAAAATTCGCTACCTTTTGCTTGTGGAATCCCTCCGATTTACTGCTATTTTTTATAGATTAGGCGAGCCGTTATAAGGTCCAAGCGCTCGATACTGCCTTATATTGAGGATCATTCTCTATGATCAAGGATTTAAGTCCAGGGGTTGTTGTGGTGGCGAAAGGCAAAGTCGCCATAGTCAAGCAAGTTTTTAGTGAAAAATCTATCAAGGTTCAGTTAACAAGCACGGGCGAAAGCTTGATTGTTTCTTTTTCTGACATGGGTTCTACCCCGTTTCCACGGACGGTTATAAAACGGCTGTGAGCTTCCGATCC